>QILF01000059.1 GCA_003233235.1 Zetaproteobacteria bacterium | reverse complement strand
ATCATCAACACCGTGCGCTATAAAGAGCGGCGTTTGTCTTGCAGCATCGCCTAGTCGCGTTTGCAAGGTGTCGGGCAGCAGCAGATAACCGGACAGGGAAATGATACCGGCCAGAGCTTCGTTTTGTTGCAGGCCGACATGCAAGGCCATCGCCGCGCCTTGCGAAAAACCGGCCAACATGATGCGTTTGGCAGCAATGCCGTGCATTTGCTGTTGTTCGATAAGCAGAGAAATAGCGTGTTCTGATGCCGCGATACCTGCCGCATCGTGTTCGATGCCGAGATCGTTCTCGCGAATGTCGTACCAGGCAGGCATCAGGTAGCCGTCGTTGATGCTTACCGGAAGGGTCGGCGCATGCGGAAAAATAAAACGGATGCGTGTATTCTTGTGCAGCCCGAGTTGGGCGACGACGGGTTCAAAATCGTGACCATCTGCACCGAGCCCGTGCAGCCAGATGATTGCCGCATCCGGATCGGGTGCAGTTTCAACGGTTAAATGCGGCAACGGATGCAGATTCATACGGTGATGTTGCCGAAATTTTAGCTGTTTGTCTTCCTTCTGCGTACTATAAATCAAGTGTATCCTCAAAACCGAAATCACGCATATCGTCCATCCGCATCGGATACAGCACACCATCAAGATGATCGCACTCGTGTTGCACAACACGTGCGTGGAAGCCTTCTGCCTCACGTTCAATACGCGATCCGTCTGCCGCGAATCCCGTATAACGGATTTTCGAAAAACGCGGTACACGTCCGCGCAAGCCGGGCAGGCTCAAGCAAGCTTCCCAGCCGTAAACAAGGCTCGCATCAAGCACAGAAATTTCAGGATTAACAAGTACCGTCTGCGCCACCTCCGCTACGTCCGGATAACGTGGATTATCCTTAAATCCGAATATAATCACGCGCAGCGACACACCAATCTGCGGGGCAGCCAAGCCAAGCCCTGCGCGTTCACGCATCGTGTCGCGCATATCCTCAACCAGCATTTTGATTTCCGCAGTATGCACATCGCAAACCTCAACAGCAGGTTGCAACAAACGGCTATCACCCATTTTCAGGATTTCGCGAACGCTCATCCGACGGGTTCAGCAGCCAGCAATTGTCGTGTGGGTGCAGCGTCGGCCTCCGCCAGCAATCCCAGTGCAGCCAGTTCTTCGCTCAAATGCTTGCGAGTCAGCGGAATTTCATCAAGAAACTGTTTTTTACCATCGCGATGGGCTAGCCGTGAAAAAATACCAATCGCTTTGATATGCCGTTGCATGGCAGTTAAGCGTACGGCCCGATGCCAGGCATCAACACCGCTGAAATATGCCTGCTGCTTTTTCGGCAGCATAGCGAAAAAACATCCGCTGACGTCGCGCCGTGCTGTTTCAGAATAATCCTGATAACAATCATATAACAACGAAGCCAAATCGTAGGTCAGCGGCCCGCTCAGCGCATCCTGAAAATCAATCACCCCGAGTGTCAACCGGCCATTTCCCGGTGAATCCCCGTCTGGAAGCATCAGATTGCGACTGTGATAATCCAGATGTACGGGTACGCGCGGCAAGGCCGCAATGTTTTCCAGCAAGGGTAGAAAAGTGGCATGAAAGGCCTTGCGTTCAGTTTGGGAGGGTGTGTGTTTAGCAACATGCGGCAGATACCAGTCGAGATATAAATCGCATTCGCGCTGCATTCTAGGCACGTCGAAAACAGCCAGTTGCGGTTCGGGATGAGCTGCCTGCAATACATGCAATTGGCGCAATGCATCGGCAAAAAGCGGTGAAATATCGCCGCCTGAACCCAAATGAAAGGCCCATGTTCTGTCGCCAAAATCCTCCAGCAACAAAAAACCCTGCGCCAGGTTATCCGCCACAAGTTGCGGCACACGCAAACCGGCCCGAGCCATCCAGTTGCGGACGGCAAGAAACGGTTGCACATCCTCCCGTTCAGGTGGCGCATCCATTAAAACGTAAGCGTTACCCCCGGCATGCACGCGGAAATAGCGGCGGAATGAAGCATCGCCAGCCAGTGGTATCAGGCTTGCGGTTTGATTCAACACCTGTTCTGTCCAGACCGCCGCCTGCGCCTGCCGTGTTTCGCTTTCGTTACTCACGCAGCAGTAAACCATCCACATTTAATTTTTCACGCGCATCCGAACGCGCTGCTTCGGCAGCGGCAAGTCCGTAAAAAGGCCCCATTATCACCCGGTAGCGCACACCGATACCTTTTACCATTTTCTTGTTCACTTGTGCTGCCAATCCGGCCTTCGCCAGTCGATTAAAAAAGCCTTCAGCATCACTGCGTCGAATATAAGAGCCCAACTGCAAGTGATATTCAGCCATGTCCAAACTTTTGTGCCGAGCCTGCGGAGAAGATGAATCTTGTTGCAGTACAGCATGTGAAGATGCGTGCTTTGTTGCATTGCCCGTGGGCATAGGAGCGGCATCGCCCAGCGGTGAAGGCATAACCTTCTGCTTGGGCAGCGTATTGTAAAAGGTCAGGTCGCCAACCTGTTGCAGCGCATCTGGATGATGTTTTGCCTGTGTTTTATTTGCTTCGGCAATCTCCCGCTGATTTTTCAACTGCGCATTCAAGGAATTCAGCAGCTGCGTTTTTTCTGCAAGCTGCTGTTTTAGATTATTATTTTCTAATTTTAGTTTCTGTGGTGCGTTCTGTTTTTCTCCGGTCATATAACCGCCTGAAAAACCAACCACAGCTGTTAGCAACAGGCTAATCGCCGCCATTGCTGCTGGCATGCCATCTTTCCCGCTTTGTTTATTCTTTGCCTGCGACTGAACTTTCGCAAAGTCGCGCTTAGCCATTTGTCTGTCCCACTACATCCGCTCCGGTGTACCAACACCAAGCAGGGTGAGCCCGTTGGCTAGCACCTGCCGAACCGCCAGCACCAACAGCATGCGTGCCTGCGCCAACGCCGCATCGTCTACCACCACACGATGTTTGTGGTAAAAACTGTGCAACGCTGCCGCCAACTGCATCAAATAAGTCGCCACGCGATACGGTTCCAATCGTTTCGCAGCCTGCTCCAGAATCTCGGGCCAAGCGAGCAATTCGCGTACCAGCCGCCGCTCCTCATTGCTGATCAGCGGTGAAACATCAACCTCTGCGGGTGGCAGCGGTGCAACGCCTTCGGCTGTTGCCTTGCGCAAAATCGCACAAACCCGTGCATGCGCGTATTGCACATAATACACCGGATTTTCGTCGTTTTTTTGTTTCGCCGTTTCCAGATCGAAATCCAACTGGCTTTCGACACGCCGAGTCAGAAAATTGAAACGTACTGCATCCGAACCCACTTCATCCACCACTTCGCGCAGCGTGACAAATGTACCGGCCCGTTTGGACATGCGCACCGGTTTACCGTCACGCGTTAGATTGACCATTTGCACCAGCACCACTTCCGGCTGCTGTTTTTTACCGGTCAATGCTTCAACCGAGGCCTGTACCCGCTTCACATAACCACCATGATCCGCACCCCAGACATCAATCATACGATCAAATCCACGTCTGATTTTGTCCATATGGTAGGCAATATCGGCGGCAAAATAGGTGGCGGTTCCATCCTGTTTGGCAAGCGGGCGATCCACATCGTCGCCATAATCGGTGGTGCGGAAAAGCCATTGCTCAATCGGTGTGTAATCCTTTATTTCTTTGCCTTTAGGTGGCGGGAGAGAGCCGAGATATACACGTCCGTCCGCTTTAAGCTGCGCAATCAATGCTTGGACAGCAGCGGATTCATGCAGTGTTTTTTCCGAAAAATAGGTGTCGAAATGAATCCCCAGCGAAGCCAGATCATCGCGCACCATGGCCATCATCAATTCAATGCCGAGTCCGGAGAGCAATGTTCTGCGTTTATCATCCGGCATTGCCGCAAGATCGTCATAGGCATGCGATTTAAGCACGCAAGACGCCGCTTCGACAATATAATCGCCGGGATAACAACCGTCAGGTAAATCTCCGGCAAATCCCTGAATACTCATTTCACAAATACGGAACCACAATGAATCGGCCAATTTACCGATCTGTCCTCCGGCATCGTTGATATAATATTCACGCGATACAGCCACCCCGCGCGCCGCCAATACACTGGCCAGCGCGTCGCCAACCACCGCGCCGCGTCCGTGTCCGACATGCATCGGGCCGGTCGGATTGGCGGAAACGAATTCGACACAGGCTGATGCTCCAGTTTTATTCGAAATCCGGCCATAATCACTTCCATCAGCGAGAATGCGCGCCAGAATCGAGGCCTCCGAGGTTTGTTTCAGGTGAATGTTGATAAAACCGGGACCGGCAATCTCCGTACGTTCAACTGTCGGTGGCCAAACCACCCGTTCAAGCAGCCGAACCGCCACATCATGTGGTTTCATACCCAGTTTTCCAGCCAGTGGCATAGCGATATTGGTCGCATAATCACCATGTTCTTTAACCTTCGGACGTGTCAGAAACACACGTGGTGTGTCCTGTTTGTTTTGTTCAATGGCCTGCTCATTAAGCAGTGCTTCAACGGCCAGTTGCAGCGATGATTCAAGTTCCTGTTTCACATTGCCTCCATCGGGCGCGCATCCTACACATACTCAAGCGGGTAAAAAACGTCCGGTCCTGCGCCCATGCAACGCTCTATTCCAAAATTGCACAAAAAAAAGAGGCCGGCAAATGCCGACCTCTTCGGTGATTCCAGATTATAGCTTTATGCGTAAGCTTGTAGGCTCCGTGTCAGGTTGCGTAGCATTTCCATATCAATCAGCTGCGGACGTTTCTTGCCACGCGTAATAACCAGCGTGCTGCCCTCGCGAAATTCGACGGATGTACGAGCCCTGGCTGCGGCGCCGTGTGCGCGTTCGACAGCATCAAGATAATCTGTAATTGCCTGTTTAATTGCCATGTTTCACTCCTTTGTGAACATAAGATGTGGCGAAACATAGGAACACATGATGACTCAAGCATGATAAAAGCATAAAAAAATGTTTAATTTTAACTTCATGTGAGCCACTTGCAAAAGTCGTGAGCGGCGATTTCCCCCCCCACTCCGGCGCGATTTTAAGTTGGACTTTCGGAAAATGGAACCACCATTCACCTTATTCCAACTCAAAATCGCACTCGAAGTGGGATTGCAACTCATCCACCCAGACGTTTGCAAGTGGCTCATGTGAAAAATGAATGGTTAATGTTGGCAATGCGGACAGTAAAAGGTGCTGCGTCCTGACTGAACTAAACGCCGGATTCGCGTTGTGCAATGCAAACAAGCTTTACTTGCACGGCCATAGACTTGAAAATTGTGTGCGAAATAACCCGGATTACCGTCCACATGCGCAAAATCGTTAATCGTGCTGCCGCCAGCGGCAATCGCTTCACCAAGCACCTCGCGCACCGCTATCACCAGCAAATCAAGCCGTTGGCGGCTGATTCTGTTTGCTGCTCTGGCCGGATGAATTCCGGCACGGAACAGCGATTCGCAAGCGTAGATGTTACCGACTCCAACCACCACAGAGGCATCCATTAATAGCGTCTTGATGGCAATTTTCCGGCCTTGGCAGCGTGAAAAGAGATATTCGCCGTCAAAGCTATCGCCCAATGGTTCCGGCCCGAGTGCTGCAAACCACGGGTGCTGCTGCCAGCCGTCTATCGGCAGCAAACCGGCATATCCGAAACGTCGCGGATCAATATAACTGAGACATTCACCACCGGAAAGTGAGATTCGCACATGTTCGTGGCGCAATTTCGCTGCATTGCCATGTTGCACACGGAAACAGCCGCTCATGCCGAGATGCCAGACTAACAATGCATGATCGAACGAAAATTGCAGATATTTGGCACGACGGGAGATGCCACGGCAGGTTTTTCCGTACAATACATCCATATCCGGAAGCGGATAGCGAAGGTCGGGCCGGTAGCAAGTCACCGATTCAATGCTCCGCCCGATCAAATGCGGCGCAAGCCCCCGGCGTACGGTTTCTACTTCGGGTAGTTCAGGCATGCCTTTCCACCCGATAAATACGCTTCGTTTGGGTTTTGTGTGGCCAGATTCTAAATAAGGAAACGAAATTCATGAATTGATATTAGTCAGCCATTATTTGGGGTAAAGGAAAATATGTGAGTTTCCCATCCGTTGATCACACGATGCTTGTCATATCGGCGATAAAAGAGGTATGGTTTTCGCTATGTATCGAAAGGCGGGAGGATCGGCTCATGAGTGATGATGAACAAAATCGCATGCAAGTGATTCTTGAAGACATCAACGGTAAATTTAATCTGGTTCTCGAAGGTCACGCAACGCTTGAGCAAATGATTCGCAATCATCAGGCCGAAACTCGGCAAGACAAGCAGGAACTCCAATCACTGATAAAAACTTCACATGATACTTTGAACGAAAAAATAGACGGTGTTGCCACTCAATTGGATGAAAAAATCGACAGCGTTGCTACCCGATTGGATGAGAAAATCGATAGCGTTGCCACTCGATTGGATGAGAAAATTGATTGCGCTGTCGATCAATTGAGTGGTGAGATTCAAGCTGTAGGCGAAAAAGTAGATGGCCATGAGCAGCGCATCACGCAATTGGAGCGCAAGGCCGCGTAGAGCAGTAATTGGCTATTTGTCGATAGGGATCAGCACTGATGAGCACGATGCATCATCCACCGTATCCCGCGAATTTATCCGCCAGGTCTTCTTGATTCGTTCAAGGTGAGCTACCGAACGGCAGCCGAATCGTTCAAGCTTTCGCCGTCAACATTTAACCGGTTGGCGACCGGCAAGAGCAATTTCACCTCGGAAATGGCGCTGCGTTTGTCCAAAGCATTCGGACGAAGCCACGGTAATCCCCGCATTAATAACCGCAGTTACAAGTAGAGGTTAAGCAGCCAACGCCAATTTTTGAGTGGCTGTGATCTTGTCAAATCATAATTGACATTGATTGGTGCGTTTGGTGTTCGGACTAGTCGGTAGCCGTCTAATTGAATTTTGTTGCGCCATTTAGCGACCAATCGTAGTCAAGGTAGCTTAGAGAAGCGGTTGGGAGTGCTGTTTCGGTTCGATACTTGCGGATGAAGGCATCGACGCCGCCGTAGGGGGCGAAATCTTCGGCGAACCAGTCGAAAATCTTTGAAATATAGATGTTGTTTTCGGTAATTTTCATGCCTTTGCCGGGGGTGTTGAGAAACAGGCGGGCCTGATTGCCGAGTTGGCTTTCCAGTGTGATAGCGCGGTATGGTTCAAGGCGCAAATCGGGACAACTGACGGAGGCGCAGACGATGGCGAAATGGATGCGCGGCTCGTCCATCGAACGCAGGATTTTGTGTTCGACTTCATGCAGGGAACGTGTTTTTCCAGCGACGATGCCGGCGGGCTTTTTCCACACGGGGGAGAAAAAGCTGCCCGCATCGCGGATGGATTTCAGCGGTGCGTGATCAATGACCACTTTGATGGCGAGGATGTTGTAGGTATTAATCCAGAAAGCCAGTTTTTCGTTGCGGCTGATTAATTTTTCTGTGTCGAAATCGCGCAGGCTGGCAAGCAGGGCGGGCCAGCGTTTGTCGTTTGCCCAAGCGGCGTAATCGACGAGATTCAGGCGGATGTTGTCCACTTTTCCGGCATGCACATGATTGTGCAGCAGGGCGGCGTAGGACTGCCAGTCTGGGCTTGCCGCTTGCACGGTTACGGCGCTAATGCTGCAAAGTAAAAATGTTGTTATCAGGATAGTTCTTTTCATTTCTCACCTGGTTTGTGTGGGTTTCGTTCATTCTTTGTGCGTACAAAGAACGACCCGAATCAAAACGCCCGGCGAGGCTGTGAGTTTCCGGCCCGTGTGCTGGCCAAACGGGCGCAACATATTGCGCTTAATGCGTTTGGCAAACACCCGTTCCGGCACAGCCTCAAACGGGATTCACGTCAAAAGCGTTTTCCTTTGGCTGGTTCAGTCGCGGGTAGGGGCGGGAGCTTACAATAAGTGCAGATAAAAACCTTACTGAGAAAGCTATATACCGCTTGCGCTATGCTGCTTATACTTGCCGCATGTCTGAATTTGCGTTGATTTTACTTTCTGCTGTGCTGGTCAATAATTTTGTCTTGACCAAGTTTCTCGGAATTTGTCCGTTTCTTGGTGTTTCCAGCAAGGTGGAGACGGCAGTCGGGATGTCGCTGGCGGTGCTTTTTGTGATGACGTTGGCTTCCACGGCTTCGTGGCTGGTGCAGGAATTTATCCTGATTCCGTTTGATCTGATGTATTTGCAGACGATTTTCTTTATTCTGATTATCGCTGTGCTGGTGCAGTTTATTGAGATGCTGATTCATAAATCCAGTCCGGTACTGTATCAGGCGCTGGGTATCTTTTTGCCGCTGATTACTACCAATTGCGCAGTGCTTGGCGTGGCGCTGCTGAATGTGCAGAAGGAGCAGACGTTTATGACTTCGGCGTTGTATGGTTTCGGTTCGGCGCTCGGTTTTGCGTTGGTGCTGCTGCTGTTTGCGGGCCTGCGCGAGCGTATCGACAAAGCGCCGGTTCCCGATGCATTTAAGGGTTCGGCGGTGTCGCTGATTACAGCCGGACTGATGAGCTTGGCGTTTATGGGTTTTTCAGGGCTGGTGAAGGTCTGATCTCACCGGTGATTCAGACAGCGGCTGACAACATAGACACATGAATATTCTGATGGCAATTCTCACCCTTGGCGGTCTGGCGTTGATTGCCAGCATCGTGCTGGCTATTGCTTCGCGCGTGTTTCATGTCGAAGGCGATCCGATGATTGAAAGAATCGATGCCGTATTGCCGCAAACGCAGTGCGGGCAGTGCGGTTATCCGGGCTGTGTTCCATACGCGACGGCGGTGGCCGGTGGCGAAGCGGATGTGAATCAGTGCGTACCGGGCGGTGAACGTGCCATGCTGGCGATTGCCGATTTGATGGGCGTTGCACCGAAAGAGGTTGAAGAAGACGCAGGCGTGCCGATGCTGGCATTTGTGCGCGAGGACGAATGCATCGGTTGCACATTGTGCATTAAAGCCTGTCCGGTGGATGCGATTATCGGTGCGCCGAAGCAGTATCATACGGTGATTGAAGATCATTGCACCGGTTGCACGTTGTGCGTTGAGCCGTGTCCGGTGGATTGCATTGATATGGTCGAGAAAACACAGGTGTTGGAGGAGTGGACATGGTCGGCTCCGGGTAAACGTCCGGCTCTGGAGAATGCGAATCAGAACTCCGACGAGGTGAAGCATGCTTCCGGCACTGCTTAAGCGTTTCGGATTAAATCAGCTTTGGCCGACTGCCGGATTCCCCGGCGGTGTGCATCCGGTGGAGCATAAAATCACCGCCGATTCGCCGATTATCGAGTTGCCGCTGCCACCGCAACTTATTTTGCCATTGAAACAGCATATCGGTGAGATTTGTGCACCGCTGGTTGAGGTTGGCGAGCACGTGTTGCGCGGCCAGAAGATTGCTAAATCGCAGGGTTATGTGTCGGCTTCCGTGCATGCGCCGACATCCGGAACCGTAGTCGCTATTCAGGATCATGCCATCCCGCATCCGTCCGGCATGGGGCGACCATGCATGATGATTGAACCGGACGGCAAGGATACCTTTGATGAAAGCCGTCCGCCGATTAGCGATTATCGCAACGCAGACCCCGCTGAAATTCGCGAACGCATCCGCATGAGTGGTATTGTCGGTTTGGGTGGTGCGGTGTTTCCGACCTTTATTAAAATGTTGCGCGACCAGCGTAATCCGGTGCAGATGGTGATTCTCAACGGCGCGGAATGCGAACCGTATCTGACCTGCGACCATCGGGTGATGCTTGAGCATGCTGCCGATGTGCTTCGCGGCATGGATGTGATTATGCATGCGGTGAACGCGAAAAACGGCGTGATTGCGATTGAAGACAATAAACCCGATGCGATTGCAGTGATGCGCGGAGCTATCGAAGCGGCGGGAATGAAGGATGTCGAGGTGCGCTCGCTGCCGACGCGCTATCCGCAGGGCGGCGAAAAGCAGTTGATTCAGACGCTGACCGGAAAACAGGTTCCGGAAGGGCGTTTGCCACTGCATATCGGTGTATTGTGCCAGAATGTCGGCACAGCGCTGGCGATTCACGATGCGGTGTGTCTGGGTATGCCGCTGATTCAGCGTGTGGTAACGGTTAGCGGCGATGCGATACCGAATCCGGCCAATGTTCGTGTGCGAATCGGCACACCGATTCCATTTGTGCTGGCGCAGTGCGGTTTGCAGGATTTGAGTGGTGTACGGCTGATTCACGGTGGGCCGATGATGGGTGAGCGATTGCCGCGTACCAATGTACCGCTGGTTAAATCGACGAATGGTATTTTAGCGATGAAGCGCGAAGCATTGTACAGCGAACAGGCGGTTGAGGAGCCTTGTATCCGCTGCGGACATTGCGTTGAGGTCTGCCCGGTCGGATTGGTACCCAATGAACTGGCATGGCATTGCCGCAACGATCAATTTGATCGCGGACAGGAATACAATCTGTTCGATTGCATCGAATGCGGTTGTTGCAGTTATGTTTGTCCGTCGCATATTCCGCTGGTACATTATTTTCGCTACGCCAAGGGGCAGGTGGCAAAAATCGAAAAGGAACGTGTCTTTGCGGAACAATCCAAAGTGCGCAGTGAAGCGCGCGACAACCGCTTGGCACGCGAACAGGCCGAACGTGCGGCGCGTCGTTCAAAAGTGCGTAAACAGCATGCGCCTGCCGCAGATGGCGTAAAAAAGACGGCTGCCGATACGAAAAAAGCGGCGACGACCACCAGCAAAACGGAGGATGACAAAGCATGAGTTTGCTTATCAGCTCGCCGCATGCGCACGGCGGAGATTCAATTCGTGCGAATATGCTGGCGGTGATTCTGGCGCTGTTACCGGCGGCTGGCGTTGCTACTTATTTATTCGGCTGGCTGGCGGTATTTCTGATTTTACTGTGCATGCTCGGCTGCATGGCTGCGGAATGGGGCTGTCTGAAATTGATGAAGCGACCCTTGAGCAGGGTTGGTGATGGTTCGGCGGCGCTGACCGGCCTGTTGTTGGCGTTGACGCTTCCTGCCGCTATTCCGTGGTGGATGGCGCTGGTTGGCTGTGTGGCGGCGATTGTGTTGGCCAAACAGGTGTATGGCGGTCTGGGACACAATCCGTTTAATCCGGCACTGGCGGCACGTGTGGTATTGCTGATTTCTTTTCCATTGAACATGACATCATGGCTGGTGCCGATGCATGCACCGATGCTGGCAGCGCTGCCGCCTGTCGATTTATACAATTTCGGTGATTGCTGGAGCCTGTTCTGGTTCGGCCCGGAGGCGCTTGGCAAGGGTTTGGACGCGATTACCATGGCCAGTCCGCTGGGGCATGTGAAAACCGAGTGGAGCAGGGGCATCGGTGCGATTGAGGCGCTACGCAACTATGATTACAGCTATCTGGATGCTTTCCTCGGACGCGAAGCGGGTAGTTTGGGTGAAACCAGTGTGTTGGCGTTGTTGATTGGCGGTATTTACCTGTTGGCGCGGCACACGATTACCTGGCATATCCCGCTTTCCTTTATCGTGACCGTGTATGTGTTGGCGGCAGTATTCAATGCGGTGAACCCTGAGCATTTCGCGCCACCGCTGTTCCACATTCTGGCGGGCGGATTGATGCTCGGTGCGTTTTTCATGGCGACCGATCCTGTTTCTTCACCGGTGACGCCGCGCGGACAGTTGATTTTTGGCATTGGTTGCGGAATTTTGACGTGGAGTATTCGCACCTTTGGTGGTTATCCCGAAGGTGTGATGTTTTCGATTCTGCTGATGAATTGTGCGGTTCCGTTGATTGACCATTATTTTCGTCCGCGTGTTTACGGTAAGTAAAATGAATACTCAAAAAACAATCAAGAGCACAAACTTTTACCGCAAAGGGCGCAAAGTTCTGCAAAGTAAGGTGTTTTTTTACCAACAGTATTTTAACGTTGCGAAACTTTGCGGCCTTTGCGGTTCAAAATGGGTGTGCGAATGAGTGATTCGAAAAAAAGAACCGGTAAATCGCAGCGCGGCATCAGCCGGGATATGGTGATGATGGTTGTGGCGTTGACGCTGGTGACGGTGATTGCCGCCACGCTACTCGGCTTGACAGATAAAGTGACCCGCGAGCCGATTTTACAGGCGCAACGCGAGATGTTGCATCGCAGTTTGCAGCAGGTGTTGCCTGTGCATACTAATTCGACGTTGGATGAGACACTGAAAATTAAAACTGCTGACGGCATACGTACCATTTATGTGGCGCGCGATGCAGAAAATAAAGTGCTGGCATTTGCCTGGGAAGTGGTTGCACCGGACGGTTATTCCGGGTCTATCCGTATTCTTATGGGGGTGCTGCCCGACGGTGCAGTTTATGCCGTGCGTATCACCGATCATCGTGAAACACCGGGATTGGGCGACGGTATTGTACGCAACAAACCGTGGCTTGATTTCTTTTCCGGAAAAACAGCGGACAACGTGCGCTGGGCTGTGAAAAAAGACGGCGGTGATTTTGATCAGTTCACCGGAGCGACGATTACCCCGCGTGCAGTGGTCAAAGCGGTGCGCAAAGGTTTGGCGTTTTTTGCAAAAAATCGCGCGCTATTGCTTGCCAAAACGGTCGGAAAGTAGACACTGCTGCGATGACTGATGCGTTGAATAGCACCATGAAAAAGTCGGAAATCCTTGCTGACGGTTTTTGGAACAACAACACGATTTTCGCGCAATTGCTCGGTATGTGTCCGTTGCTCGGAGTGACCACCAGCGCGGTCAACGGTTTTTGGATGGGTGCGGCGACCACCATCGTGTTGCTCGGTTCAAATACCGTTGTCTCAATGATTCGCGGCGTGGTTCCGCGCGATGTGCGTATTCCGGCGTATATTACGGTGATTGCCGCTTTTGTGACGGTTATCGGTATGGCGATGAACGCGTGGGTGCATGAAATGTATCTGATTCTCGGTTTGTTTATTCCGCTGATTGTTGTCAATTGCGCAATTTTGGGTCGTGCCGAGGCTTTTGCCAGTAGAAACAGTCTTTTGGATTCAATGACCGATGCCGTTGCCGTTGGTTTGGGTTTTACATTTGCCCTGATGTTGCTGGGCAGTGTGCGTGAAATTTTCGGGTATGGTACATGGTTCGGTTTTCCCGTATTCGGTGAGAATTATCCTGATTTCTTGGTTTTTATCCTGCCGCCGGGTGCTTTTATCGCCCTCGGATTCATTCTCGCCGGTGTGAATATCATCAACCGGCGGCGCGGTGTGTTTACGACTGCGGAACCCGGCTGCGCACCGGGCAAACATGCTGTGCAGGATGCGTAGATAAACAGAGCATCGGGGAGGTGTTATGCCGTATTTGAATATTCAAACCAATGTGCCGGTAGCCGATGCGGCGGTGTTGCTCGGCAAAGCTTCCTCACTGGTCGCCGACATGCTTGGCAAGCCGGAATCGTACGTGCTGGTGCATCTTGACGCGGATGTGCCGCTGATCTTCGCCGGAAGCGATGCGCCTGCCGCTTATCTGCAACTGAAAAGTCTCGGTTTGGCGCAAGATAAAACTGCTGATTATTCGTTAGATTTGTGCGCTTTTATGGCGGAAATGCTGGCCATTGAGGCTGGCCGTGTGTACATCGAATTTTCCGCGCCCGAACGGCATATGTGGGGTTGGAATGGCGCAACTTTTTAAGTTTTCTGAGGGGATTTAACTGGCTGCGAACAATATCAGCACGGCGATGGGCAATCCGTTGATGCCTGCCAGCAGCGCTGGCGCGCGGCTGCTTTTTGCGCATGCGCCGTATCTTCTTGTCTGTGAGTTGTTGGCGGTATTGACCGTGTTATGGCTACTTCCGGAACACACGATTTCATCATCGGTTTTTCTATGGCTTATCGGCTGGGGTGTCAGTGTACTGGTACGTGTCTGGCCGATTGTTGATCAGGGTGATCAGCACGCGAAGCTGCGTAAACGGGCCAATATTTATGTCGGCGGTGCTTTGTTTTCCGGGGTGGTTTGGGGGTTGCTGTCCTGGTTGGTTTCGCAGCCTGCGGAGCCACTGAATATGACCTTTGTACTGTTATTAAGCATGGGGGTGGCGGTGGTTGGTGTGGCCGCGCAGTTGTCCTGGCCACCGGCATGGATGGCGTATGCGATACCGATAGTGGTGATTGTTGCGGGTCGTTTACTGGCTGCTGGCGAAGGCTTTGCAATGTTGGCATTGATGTTACTGCTTCTATTGTTTGTCGGTTCGGCATTTCTGCTGCGTTATCTGAGTCTTTCGGCAAGCGGACGCAGACTGCGCGAGATGCAGAAAAAGCAGTTCAAAGCAGAGGATGC
Source organism: Zetaproteobacteria bacterium (assembly GCA_003233235.1). GTDB lineage: Bacteria > Pseudomonadota > Zetaproteobacteria > Mariprofundales > Mariprofundaceae > UBA1543. The sequence continues at coordinate 6,887 of QILF01000059.1, read as the reverse complement.
CAGCCGTGAAAAATCGCGTTTTCTGGCTGCTGCCAGTCATGATTTGCGGCAGCCGGTACACACTTTGAATTTGCTTGTCGGCTCGCTGGAAGTACGTTCGCATGATCGTGAAACCAGCGAAATCGTTGATAAAATGCGCGAGGTGTTGGCAGGTTTGGATAGCCTGTTCAGCTCGCTTCTTGATTTATCCAAACTGGATGCGGCGGTGGTCAAGCCGGAGATGCGCGTGCTGTCGTTGGCGACGCTGTTTGATGGTTTGAACAACGAGTTCTCTGGAACGGCGCGCAAGCAGCAGTTGAAATTGTCCTTCGAAGCGCAGGGGCTTTTTGTGCAAAGCGATTCGGTGAACTTGTGGCGCGTGATGAGTAATCTGATTACCAATGCGCTGCGTTACACACAAACCGGAGGTGTGCGCATTCGCTGCTACCCGGGAAAAACGCACATTCGTATTGCCGTGCAGGACACAGGCATTGGCATTTCCGAGGCGGAATTGCCACATATTTTTGACGAATTTCATCAAATTGGTAACGAAGAGCGGGATCGCAGCAAAGGTCTCGGGCTTGGTCTGGCCATTGTACGCAAAACTTGCGATATGCTGGGTTGTTCGGTGCATGTTTCATCGACACCGGGCAAGGGTTCGGTGTTTTCCGTTGATGTGCCGCGTGCCGAGGCTCCGGATGAAGAAGAAATACTCAAACAAGCCTCCTTGCTGGTCAACGGAGGCAATGCTGAGTCTTCTCAAAATCAATCACTTCAGGCCTCGACAGCCGCCCCGCTTGCCGGTTTAAAGGTGCTGATTATTGATGATGAACAGGATGTGCGCGACGGCATGCGTATTCTTTTTGCACAGTGGGGCTGTCCGGCGATGCTGGCCGAATCAAGACTTGATGCACTGGCCCAACTGGATGCTTCGGGAACCACGCCCGATCTGCTGATTGTCGATTATCGATTGCGTGACCGTGAAACAGGTGCGGATGCGATTAGCGCCGTGCGGCGGCAGTGCGACCGGCTTATTCCAGCGATGATTCTCACTGGAGATACTGCGCCGGAGCGTATCATTGAGGCCAGAGAAGCCGGGTGTCCGTTGCTGCATAAACCGGTGCAGCCGGGAAGATTATTGGCATTGATTCGCCACTGTTTGCGGCAGGGTGATGTGCTTTAAACCAGTTTCATTTCTTGCGCTTTGAGCAGGGCTTGCGTGCGGCTGGTGATCCTGAGTTTTTTGTAAATGGTGTGGATGTGTTGTTTGACAGTGCCTTCCGCGATATTGAGTTCAAAGGCGATGGATTTATTGGCGTGCCCTTGTGCAAGCAAGGTTAGAATGTGTTTCTGGTGGTCGCTGAGTTCGTGCCCTGCCATGGATGGTGTTTGCATGAGTAAATTGGGTGGAAGGTAGATGCCGCCATCCATCATTAGCAGCAGGGCGTGACGCATCACTTTGCAGGATGTGGATTTGGGTATAAAGCCAGCTGCACCGGCGGCGATGGCGGCTTGTACAACAGATGCCTCCTCACAAGAAGAAAGGATGGCAACGGGTGTTGCCGGTGCGGTGGTGCATATGGCTTTGAGTCCTTCCATACCGTTCATGCCGGGCATATTCAGGTCCATCAGGATCAGGTCAATATCAATTTGCTCTGTAGCAATAGCAATAGCACCGGCAAGGTCTTCGGCTTGCGAAACGCGCACGTCGGTTCCTGTGGAGGTGAGTGCGTCGTTTAGCAAGCGTTGCATGCCACCGCGAAACAGGGCGTGATCATCGGCAATTAAAATATGCATGGGCTCAGCTTAGCTTTGATGTTGGTTCGACTCAACCCGTATGACACTGTTGTATAGCACTGGGCCGTTTTGACGCTGTCAGAAAGTCACAATCGGATATTTTAGCGTGTTTTTGTTGCTTTAGCATGGGACTTTCTTTGGGGAATAAGCTTATCCGATAACTGATATTACCTAGGCTAAGTATAAAATACCTTGACAATTCAATAGGTTCAAAGCACACTTCAATGGAGTTTCTTATTTAAGTCGTGCAAATACACCGATAAATTGTACTTATTTAGTGGTTGTGTATAGTTGGCCGTATCCGGGGTGGGTAACAAGAATTAATAAGCAATATGGATAAATTTTGCTGAAATTGGAAAAGGGGTCGTATGATCAAACTTAGGGTGATTGTCTGCACATTGCTGTTGCTATCCGCATGTTCGATGCGGCCTGAGGTCGTGACGCACCTGAGGTCGTGACGCAGGATGAGCAGAAACAGATTATAGAGCAGGATCGGCAGGCAATCTTTGCCGGTCAGACTGCCATTACCACGAAGCTTGATCTCTACGGCGCGATGGCTCGTGCGCTACGCTATAATGTTGATTACCGCACCAAACTGTTTGAAAAACAGGTTGCATTGGGCCAGTACGACCTGAGTAAATACAAATTCCTACCTGCTTTCCGCGTTAATGGTGGTGTCAATTACCGTTCCAATCTGCCGATTGCCGATAGTTTGGACACGTCCACGAATCTTCCCTTGCCGTCGTTTGCCACCGCATCGGATCGCACGATTCGCAACGCCGATGTGCGAATGATTTGGAATCTTCTCGATTTTGGTGTCACCTATTATCAGGTGAAGCAGGAGGGTAACAAAGCGCTGATTGCCGACGAAGCACGTCGCAAGATAGTCAGCGAACTATTGCGTGATGTCCGCTCCGCTTACTGGAAAGCAGCGATTGCACAAAAGGTTCAGCCGCAAATCGAGCGAATTCTCGGCGAAGCGAGAAAAGCTTTAGCCACGTCTTCGAAGACGCAGAGCAAGGGTTTGGTATCGCCGGTGAAGGTGCTGCAATACCGCAAGACGCTGATGAAGCTGATTGATACGCTGGAAGGCTTGTATAATCAGATGGTTACCGCTAAAACACAGCTTTCTTCGCTGATTAACGAACCTTTGGACCACAAGTTCGAGTTGGACGTTCCGGAGAAATTACCCATGGACGTGGCGAAAGTTCCATTTTGTCTGGAGAAAATGGAAGATCTGGCGTTGCTGAACAAACCGGAGATACGTCAGGAAATTTATCGTAAACGTATTAGCGTAGCCGAAACACGTAAGGCGACGTTACGCATGTTGCCCGGTTTGCAGTTGAGTTCCGGCGAGAGTTACAGCAGTAATTCTTTCTTGCACAACAATTCATGGACGACAGCCGGTGCACAGGTCACATGGAATATTTTCAATATCCTATCCGGTCCGGCAAACATCAAACATGCTAAAATGAAGGAGTCGGTTGCCGATCACCGGCGCATGGCATTACAAATGGCGGTGCTGACCAAGGTGCATTTGGCGTATCGGGATTATCTGCATCGCCGTTATCAGTTGAAGCGTTCGACGGCGTTGGATGATTTGGAGATTGAATTGACCGGTTATATCCGCAATGCAGCCCAGAAGCGTGCGAAGAGTCATCTTGAATTGATTCAGGCCGAGGTGAGTGAGTTGAGTGCCGGTTTGAAGCGTGCAAATATTTACGACAGTATGGGTGTCGATCCGCTTCCGAATGCCTTTAATAAAGTGGATATCGGTGATTTGCGCAATCTTCTGGCCCATAATATTGGCACATGGACAAAGGCTGAAACCGCACCGTTTAACTGGGCTTGTTATGCACCGGAGCGTGAGGAGCAGTCCTATGATGCGGAAAATTTCCACATTCAGAAGGATGGCGTTGCGCAGGCTGTTGTCGAGGTTTCGGTCGGACAGCAGATAGATAGTGACACGCTGGCTGCGAATGCATCTGAAGAGATTGCTACGAAGGTGGACGACAGCAAAGCGGCGTTGCCGCTGGTCAGCAAACAGAATGTGAAGCAACGGGATGAATCGTTGCGCAGCACACACAAACTTGAGCAATCAGCGGCCTCGGAAGATTGGAAAATGGGCATGCGATTATTTTTTGGTTCCGGGCATCTAGGTATCTCGCCCGCCATGCGTCGCCAAATCAATGCTTTTGCCAAATCAATACCGCCCAAAGTGAAAATTCGTGTTGTCGGCTATTCGGATGGCGAACCCGTTGGTGGTTATGCGGGGGAAAATCATAAATCAATCCATAGACTAACCGACAACAAAGCGATTTCCCTTGCGCGGGGCATGTCTGCGCTTCGTGCATTTGTGGCGGCAGGAGTCAGTTCCGGGCGCATTCAGATGGAAGGTTTGGGTGCGGCCCGTCCGTTGGCAAGTAACGACACGCCGGAAGGACGTGCTAGGAATCGCCGCGTGGAAATCTTTATCAGCCAGTAGAATCTTTCCTTTACGCGACACCTGTCGGACTTAGGGTAATCGTAGCGAGCAGGTGGGAGAACGCGTCAAAAACAGCATGATTTTGACGCGCATAGTGGTAACTATGCAACGATAAATCCGGATGTTTTTGGCCGTTATCCCTGCCGCGCAGTAGATTTCTCATAGGTCCGACAGACTCCTAGCCTGCATTATTCACAAATACAGCCGCGCTCTTGCTTGTTCCTTTGTCCGCAACGAATCTCTCATCCCCCAGAGGATACTCTCTGTGCAATACCCTAGGATGCCCTCTCTGCCGTAAGCGGCATTCACCTTGGCGCAATTCACCTGATCAATCGTCCGTATGCACTGCGACGCCCGATTTCTTCGAGACCCGTTGCAAACAAAGGCCCGGCGCAACCATCACGGCGATTCATGAATAATGCAGGTCAGGCATAAATATCGCTTTGCAAGCTTTTCCGCGCGGTATATTTAATAAAAGTTGACTAAAATGGTCGGGATTAATAATATTCGGCCTTTGCAAGGGGTTATTTCCCCCAGGAGGTTTGTAATGCGTTTAACCAGTAAAGGCCGTTATGCCGTTTCCGCGATGATTGATCTGGTCAAGAATCAAGAGCAGGGAGCGGTTAATCTGGCTGCTATTTCTGAACGTCAGTTTATTTCTCTATCCTATTTGGAGCAGCTCTTCCGGCGTTTACGCGAGGGCGGGTTAGTGCGCAGTATTCGCGGTCCCGGTGGCGGTTATCTGCTGAACAGGTTGCCTGAAGAAATCAGCGTATCTGATGTGATTCGTGCCGTTGATGAGCAGATTCAAGCCACCCGCTGTGTGAATGCGATGCGTGGCTGTCATCGCGGAAACCGCTGTGATACGCACGAATTATGGGATACGCTGGGCATGCATATTTACCGTTTTCTGGACGTGGTGACGCTCAAGGATGTCGCCGAAAAACACGTTTCACTGGGCGAAATTGAGTTATCACCAGTGGAGAATTATCCACCCTGCCAACCCCTTAGATTTGATGCCTCAAAGGGCGTGAATGGGAACGACCGGATTGCAGCGGTATCTTGATTACAATGCCACCTGCCCGCCACTTGATGCAGCACTAAAGACACAGGCGCAGGCTGCGCGTGAGGCTTTTGGCAATCCGTCCAGTCTGCACGCTTCCGGACGTGCGGCGCGGCGTATACTGGATGATGCACGCGATACGCTTGCTGCTTTTATCGGTGCGGAAAGTGGCTCAATTGTGTTTACTTCCGGCGGAACCGAGGCCAACAATCTAGCGATTTCAGGTTACTGCGCTACGCAATCTTCCGGACACATCATTACCACTGAAATTGAGCACCCATCGGTATTGCAGCCGGTGGCGCGACTGCAAGAAGCCGGTTGGCAGGTGACACGCTTGCGGCCAAATGCCGAGGGTGTTGTGGTTGCGGCTGATGTGGCCGCTGCTTTGCGCGAGGATACGCGTTTGGTGGCAGTGATGGCGGCGAACAATGAAACCGGCGTATTGCAGCCGGTGGCGGAGATTGGTGCTATTTGTCAGCATCATGATGCTGTTTTTCTGGTTGATGCGGTGCAAGTGCTGGGTAAATCACGCATTGCTCTGCGCGACTGGAAAGCGGATTTTGTCTCCTTTTCAGCGCATAAAATCGGCGGGCCGCGCGGCATTGGTGTTTTGATGATGCGGCGCGGTGTGCGCATCCGTGAAATTGCCCCCGGCGGCGGACAAGAGCGGAAACGCCGTTCCGGAACTGAGAATGTGCCAGCCATCGCTGGTTTTGCGGCGATTCTCGGGAAGATAGGCTTCGATGCCTTATCGCCGTTGCGCGACGGGTTTGAAAACGCGCTTATCGCGGCCCTGCCGGATGCGGTGATTTTTGGCAAACACGCTAGCCGGACGCCGAATACCAGCATGTTTTGTATTCCCGGACTGGATGGCGAAACGCTGCTGATGCAGCTTGATTTAGCAGGATTTTCGGTCGCCTCCGGTTCGGCATGTTCGTCCGGCAAACGTGAGCCGTCACATGTGTTACTGGCGATGGGGGTACGGCAGGAGCAGGCGCGCAGTAGCATTCGGGTTAGCTTCGGCCCGTCGAATACGCCGCAGGATGCCACTGCGCTGGTTACGGAACTGGCGCGTATCCGTCAACGCTTGCGGAGCATGGCTGGCGCAGCTTAGAGATAAACCAGGAGTAACGATGCAGCAGCAAACAGTCACACAGGCCGATATTCAACTTACCGCTGCCGCGCAAGATCGCATGCGCGTGCAAACAGCGCAGCAGAGTGCTGCCGGGGTTCGTCTGTCGGTGCGCGCTGCCGGTTGTTCCGGTCTGGAATACGTTGTCGATTTTTGCGATGCGCCGCAGGCAGGCGATCATGTGCTGGAATTCGAGGATTTTTCACTGTTTGTTGATGCGGATTCCTATGCACAGGCACTTGGCGGGCTGGTAATTGATTTCCAGAAGGATGCGCTTTCTTCGGCATTTGTGTTCAACAATCCGAACAAAAAAGGCGAATGCGGCTGCGGCGTTTCGTTTACTGTTTAATCCCTTGGGGTTCAATTCCCCGCAGCTTGCTGCGAAGATTGGTGTATGAGCGAATATATACACAAGAGTCATAATGTAACGG
>QILF01000148.1 GCA_003233235.1 Zetaproteobacteria bacterium | reverse complement strand
GGGGGCAGGGATGGCGAAGGGTTGTTGCTACCGGAAACCTATACCTACCGGAAACCTGTGGATGCAGGAGGGATTCTACTCGACATGCTGCGCGCGCAGATCAATGTGGTGAAAAAACTGTCGTCTGATTGGCTTGATGCGCGGGGGCTTGATGCGCGGGATTTGCGTATTGTCGCTTCCATTATTGAGAAGGAAACAGCAATCGAAGCGGAACGTCCGCTGGTTGCAGCGGTGATACGCAACCGTTTGCGGCGTGGCATGGCCCTGCAAATGGATCCGACGGTGATTTACGGCCTGTGGCGCGAGGATAATGCTTTTTCCGGCAATATCCGCAAGCGCGACCTCAAACGCGATACGGCGTGGAATACTTATACCCGCAAGGGTTTGCCAGCGACTCCGATTTGCAACCCGGGCAAAGCCAGTCTGCGTGCCGCAGCGCATCCGGCGGATGTGGATTATCTGTATTTTGTTGCCAATGGCAGTGGCGGACATGCTTTTGCAGCGACCCTTGAAGATCACAATCGCAACGTGCATCGCTGGATGAACATAGAGCGTCAGCGATGACGGGTTCGGACAGTTCGAGTTCGGACAGTTCGAGTTCGGACACATGGATCGTGCTGGTGGGCTTGCCGGATGTTGCGGTGGTTCGTTTTCAGGGCATGCTGGCTGGCGAAGACGGGCTGGCGACGTTGCGCAGTCAGGGCGGCGGCCCCGGAGAACATGAACTCTGGAGTACGCGTGCACAGCAACATGAATTGGGTACTTGGCTGGATTCGTTGCCGGAATCGCTGGATGTCAGGGTGATTGACCGATATGTTTATCGACCTGAAAACGCGGTTAGAGGAGAGGCATGAGCGGATATTTTATTACTTTTGAAGGTATCGACGGCTGCGGCAAGACGACACAGCGGAAATTGACTGCAACATGGTTGCGTGAACAGGATATAGATGTGCTGGAGACCTTCGAGCCGGGCGATACCGCGCTGGGTGCAAAGATTCGCAATCTGTTGCTGAGCGGCGAGCATGTGCCGGTTCCGGAAACCGAATTATTGTTGTTTCTGGCAGATAGGACGCAGCACGTCCGCGAAGTGATTCAACCGGCTTTGCAACGCGGCGCGGTGGTACTTTGCGACCGTTTCAGCGATTCAACACGTGCTTATCAACTGGCCGGACGTGCACTGAATGCGGATGTGTTGGAACATCTGCTTAAAACTGCGGAATTGGGATTCTCTCCGCAATTGACGTTGTGGTTTGATTTACCGGTTCGTGATGCGTTGCTGCGTATGCGCGGGCGCAGCGCAGGCGGGGAGGCGACAAATCGTCTGGATGAAGAGCAGCAGAGTTTCCATCAAAGTGTGAGCGATGCTTTTGTGGCGATGAATGCCAGCGAACCGGAACGATTTTCACGTATTGATGCGGCTGCCGGTGTTGAAAGCGTGCAGCGGCAGGTTCGTGAAATTGTACACGTGGCGGTGCAGGATATTTTGGCATGAGTGCGGTGCTTGGACATGACGAAACGTACCGTCGGTTTCATCGTCAGATGGCAAGCGGGCGATTGCACCATGCGTGGTTGCTGTATGGTCCCGAGGGCATTGGTAAACGCATGCTGGCGCGTTCGCTGGCTGCTGATTATTTGTGCCGGAAAAATTCGCAAGGCAACGGTGTTGATGATATAAAAGCAGCTTGCGGGGTGTGCCATGATTGCCGGATGATGGCGGCGGGCAGCCATCCTGATTTTTTATTGATTGAGCGTGAGTTTGATGAGAAGAATAAACGCCTGAAACGCGATGTGCATATCGGGCAGGTGCGCAACCTGCTTGGTTTTCTTTCGTTGAGCGGTGCGGAATCCGCGCGGCGTGTTGCTTTGATCGGTGAGGCGGGACGCATGAATACACAGACCGCGAATGCGATGCTTAAGGGCTTGGAAGAACCGGCAGCAGGGAGTCTGCTATTGCTGGTTTGTGAGGATGCGTTGTTACTTCCGGCCACGGTACGCTCGCGTTGTTTACTGCAATATCTTTCACCGCTTCCCGAAGCTGTAATGCGTAAACTTTTGTCGGAGATGCAGGTGTCGGAGCAGGCCATGCCGCTGGCTTTGCGTCTGTCAGACGGGCAACCGGGGCGGGTTATGGCGTTGACTGACGTGGATGTGGCTGAAGCTTTGTTAAGCTGGCACGGCTTGTTTGCTGCACCTGAATCATTTGATGTTGGTAAGGTGCAGCAATGGATTGTCCGGCATGTTGCGCATGTGCCGCATGGATTGATTGTCGATACGCTTCTGGATGCGTTGAAACCGGCGTTTATGGCACAAAGCGATACACTTTGTGCTGAATTTTCCTCGCCGGATGCCGCTATTCCGGCGATGCAATGCTTCGATGCAGCTCTTGATGCGGCGCGCAATTTGGCCGCGTGGCCTGCGGAAGTGAGGCGACGCACCTTGCGACCGACACCGACACTGCTGGCGCATATACTGTCTCTGCGTATAGCTTTGCGGGATATTAAAAAAGCAGCCTGATACGGTTGCCGGGAAAGGACAAAACATGCAGCGTTATTATGTAACTACGCCGATTTATTATGTGAACGATGATCCGCATATCGGCCATGCCTATACGACGATTGCCGCCGATGTGCTGGCGCGCCACAACCGTTTGTCCGGACGTGATGTTTTTTTTCTGACCGGCGTTGACGAGCACGGGCAGAAGGTGGAGCAGGCTGCCCAACGGCAGGGAATCCAGCCGATTGAGCTTGCTGATTCGGTGGTCAGGCGTTATCGCAGCTTGTGGCCGGAACTGGAAATCTCCAATGACGATTTCATTCGCACGACTGAGGAGCGGCATAGAAAAGCAGTGATCGCCATGTGGAAGCGCTTGCAAGCGGCCGGTGCAATTTACAAAGGTTTTTATAAAGATTGGTACTGCGTGCCGTGCGAAACCTATTGGACGGAAACCCAACTCAAAGATACAGGTTCTAAAGATGCGGGTTCTCTGGATGACAAACACTGCCCGGATTGCGGACGGAATGTCGATCAGGTGCAGGAGGAATCGTATTTCTTCCGTCTTGGCGATTATCAGGAGAAACTTCTTGAGCATATTCACGCCAATCCCGATTTCATCGGGCCGGATTCGCGGCGCAACGAGGTGCTGCGTTTTGTCGAAGGCGGTTTGCGTGATTTGTCGGTTTCGCGTACCACATTTTCGTGGGGTATTCCGGTTCCTGATGATGATGCGCATGTAATTTATGTGTGGATTGATGCGCTGACCAATTATCTGACGGCTGCCGGTTTTCCGGATGCGGATATGCCGCATTGGCCTGCTGATGTGCATTTAATCGGCAAGGATATTTTGCGTTTTCATGCGGTTTACTGGCCGTGTATGTTAATGGCGGCGGATTTACCGCTGCCCAAGCGTATCTTCGCTCACGGCTGGTGGACGGTTGAAGGCGAAAAAATGAGTAAATCCAAAGGGAATGCACTTCAACCCGATAAACTGCTTGAGGCGTACGACGCGGATACGATTCGCTATTTTATGCTCCGCGAGGTTCCGTTCGGGCAGGATGGCGATTTTTCTTTCACAGCTTTAAGGCAGCGTTACAACACTGAACTGGCCAACGATATGGGTAATTTGCTAAACCGCTCACTTTCAATGTTGTACAAATATCAGGATGGAAAACTGGCTGCAATCGGTAGCGAACAGGCCGGTGACAGGGCGCTGGTTGCCGCTGTCGAGGCCATGCAACGCAATGTTGATGCAGCGATTGGCAAGCAGGCTTTTCATGAGGCTTTGGAACAGATCAATGCGGTGGTCAGGCAGGGCAACCGCTATGTTGAGGAAAACGCGCCTTGGGCGCTGTTCAAACAGGGTGATCGTGAGCGTCTGGCGACGGTTTTGTATCATCTGGTTGAATCTTTGCGCTTGGTGGTATTGCAGCTTTCGCCGTTTATGCCGGAGAAATGTGCGTTGATGCTCGGGCAGATTTTACATACCGAGGTGAATGTTGAAACGCTATCATTGGCCGATCATGGTGGTTGGGGCCTGCTTCAAGCGGGGCATGTTTGCGCTAGGCCGGAGCCGGTATTTCCACGTCTTGATTGAATGCTCGGGTGAAAATGATGATTGCCTGAAACGCTTAGACGCTGCATGATGTAGCGATGCCGCGAAAGTTTATTCAACGCTATATGCCGGATCATAAAAAGATTCGTGATCAGAAGTGCCTGAGTTTTCTTGGAACTTGCCTGCACAACCCGGAACTTTGGCATTTGAATCGGCATTCGGTTGCCGGTGCATTTTTTATCGGAATCTTGTGTGCCTTTATTCCACTGCCTTTTCAGATGGTTTTTGCTGCTATTCTGGCGATTTTATTTCGTGTGAATATTCCAATTTCCGTAGCTTTGGTCTGGCTTACCAATCCACTGACCATGCCCCCGCTGTTCTTTTTTGCCTACGAAGTTGGCGAGACGATTCTCGGACTGGAAGATACTGACGATTTCCTTTTCGTGCCCAGCTGGGATTGGCTGCTTCACCTTTTCGCGGATAACTGGGAACCGTTTCTACTCGGTTGTCTGGTTACCGGTTTGACGTTTGCGCTGATTGGATATTTTACCGTGCATATTCTCTGGCGGGCGCATGTGACTTATCGTTGGCGGCAACGACGGCAGCAGCATTCACCTTCCCCCTGATTCTTTTGTTTTTTGAACGATTCCTTCTGGTCATGTATTGAAAGGCGCGTCAGCGAGTGCGAAGCGGATTTTACTATTGAAAGGCGCAGCTCTGTTTCCGGGGGTAGCATCAGTCATGCGTGGCGAATCGAAGGGCGCGAGCGCCGTTATTTCGTTAAAACCCATACCACCGGACATGCTGACATGTTTGCCGCCGAGGCCGCCGGTCTGGCAGAGCTTGCCGCTGCTGATGCGGTGCATGTTCCTCACCCTGTCTGTTACGGAACTTGCGAAGGCACATCGTATCTGATTTGTGAATGGTTACATTGCGGTTCTGCTGCCGCTGATTTGTTATCCGCCGAACGTTTTGGACAGCAACTTGCCGCGTTGCATAAACATACATCGGAGCAATATGGCTGGAGTCGGGATAATACCATCGGTGCTACGCTGCAGGAGAATACTCGGGATAGTGATTGGTGTGCATTCTGGCGTGAGCGGCGCTTGGGTTTTCAGCTTGAATTGGCAGCCCGAAACGGTTTCACAGGACGGTTGCAAAGCAGCGGTGCGCAGTTGATGGACAATTTGCATGTTCTTTTGGCCGGGCATAAGCCGCAGGCATCGCTGTTGCATGGTGATTTATGGGGTGGTAACTGGGCTGCGGATGAGCAGGGAATGCCGGTTATATTTGATCCGGCAGTTTATTATGGTGACCGCGAAGCGGATTTGGCGATGACAGAACTTTTCGGCGGTTTTCCGGCTGAATTTTACAAAGCATACAACGAAATCTGGCCGCTCGATGTTGCTTATCCGGTGCGTAAGACCTTATACAATCTTTATCACATATTAAATCATGCCAATCTTTTCGGCGGTGCTTATATAGCGCAGGCGGAAATGATGATTGGCCGATTGCTTGCCGAGATTACATGAAAAGAAAAATTGCCATGAAAACGGGGCGACAAGCGCCCCGGATTCAATTTTCCTGCGGTGGAGTTCAACGCAGGAAATTTTGCAACAAAAAATACTCAGTCGAGGTGTTCTTCAATCAGCTCGACAAGTTTAGCTTTGTTAATTGCACCGACTTTGGTTCCTTGCACATTGCCGTCGCGGAACAGCATCAAGGTCGGGATACCACGCACGCCGTATTTACCGGGGGTGTTCGGATTGTCGTCAATATTGATTTTGGCGATGGTGATTTTCCCCTGCATTTCATCGGAAACCTCATCGAGAATCGGCGCAATCTGTTTGCAGGGACCGCACCAGGGAGCCCAGAAATCAACCAGCACCGGGCCGGCGGCTTTCAGAACGTCGTTTTCAAAACTGTCGTCACTAACATGGGTGATGTGTTCGGATGCCATTTATATATCATGCCTCGCTTATGTAATATCGTGGAGCATACGTTAACGGCACATAGGGGGCAGCGTCAACCATGTCGAATGCATTAAGCAGTAAAATTCGCCAACGCATCACGGATGCGGGTGGCTGGTTGTCTTTCGAGGCATTCATGCGGGAAGCGTTATATGCGCCCGATTCCGGCTATTATGAAGGCGGCGATATTTTCGGAAAAAGCGGTGATTTTATTACCGGAGCCGATGTCGGGCCGTGGCTGGCGCTGGGGATAAATGATTTGATTGTCTGGGGCTGGGTGCAATTGGGCCGTCCGCAACAATGGACGTTGCTTGAGCAGGGTGGTGGTCAGGGGCGCGTGTTGTGCGATGTGCTGGAGGCACTGGCGGAAAAGGATTGTTGCATGCCGACGCGGGTGATTGCCGTGGAAACGAGTGCGTATTTGCGCCAACAACAGGAGCTTGCCTATGCTGAGCTTGGCGTGGATGTTGTGCAAGTCGCGTCGCTGGAGGATGTGCCAGCGGAGGACAATATACTGTTTTTCTGCAATGAGCTTCCCGATGCATTTCCGGTACGTTGTTTTACCCGTCGTGGGGGGGGGATGCGCGAACGCGGTGTCGGATTGAATGCAGATGGTGATTTTGTCTGGCTGGAATGTGAATCTGATATTGAGCATGGGCCGAATATTGCGGAAAAATTCATGGATGCATGGCCGGATGTTTATAGCAGCGAATGGAATCCGCATTTGGATGCATGGCAGTCGGCTATCGGGCGAATCATGCAGCGAGGTTTGTTGTTTTGTGTGGATTATGGTTTTGCGCAGTCGGAATATTATCGCGCACAGCGCATTGAAGGGACGCTTCTGGCGCATTTCCAGCATGAAACGACATCGGATGTGCTTGGCAATCCGGGTAGCCGGGATATTACGGCGCATATTGATTTTACGGCACTCGGATTGGCGGGACATGCTGCCGGTTTTACCATGAACAGTTGGATGACGCAGGGCGCGTGGCTGGCGCAGAGTCCGTCTGTGCAAGCTTCTATTCAACAGGCGGCGACGGGTATGGATGCAGCCAGTGTTGCTTTGCTGGCAGCCGCGAAACGCATGTTATTGCCGCAAGGAATGGGCGATTTATTCAAAATCAGCATGCAGAGCAAAGGAATCAATGTGACGAAACCGGATTATTTAACCTCTTTTGATCGTGTGTCTGCACTCGGCTTATCTGATGCCTGAATGTACTACGCCTGAAAAAACAGGTGAGGTAGAGCAGATTTTGCCCGGCGGTGAGGCTACTTTGCGTTTAGAGAGTGGCACGATGCTGGTCGCCAACGCTATTCCGGGGGATGTTCTAACTGTCCGTGAAACGGGCAGGCGACGGGGCGTGCGACGGGGTGTTATTTCGAGCATCGCTAAAGTTGCAAGTCAGCGTGTAGATGCAGCCTGCTCCGTGGCGGCTGATTGTGGTGGCTGTGCGTTGCAATATCTTAATCCGGCGGCGCATGCAGCGCTTAAATCAGCTTGGGTTCGCGAATCCTTTGCGCCGTTCCTTGACGATGCCAGCGAATGGGTTGCGATTGATGGTTTGCCGGAAAAAGGCAGTCGGCGTCGGGCGCGTTGGCATCGCGGCGAGGATGATAACGGTGTTTTTCTCGGTTTTCACAAGCGCGGTAGTCATACACCGGTGCGTACAGCCGATTGCATGGTGGTACATCCTGATATGGATGCGCTGCGTCTGAAAATCGAGGCTTTGTTGCCTGCGCAGGTGGATGCGGTGCAAATTACACGTTTGCATGATGGTATGCACTTGATATTCGAAGCGGAAAAAACGGATGCTGAACGGATTGGTGTATTGTTAGAACCGTGTCTGGATGCCTTGGCGGATGATGCGACTGTGCAAATGTGGTGGCGTGGCCAGTCCGCTATTCAAGCATTGAGAAAACCGGTTCACACCTTGCATGATCGACTTCCCTCCGGTGATGTACATGTGGATCTGGCAATCGGCCCGGATGATTTTGTGCAGGGGCATGCGGCGGGAAATCTGGATATGTCGCGGCAATTGCAGATTTGGGCGGAAAGGGTGGGGAGATCGGCGAAAAAGCCGCGTTATATCGCAGATTTATTCTGCGGAATTGGGAATTTTTCTCTGCCTTTGGCTGTTGCTAGCGGGGCTGCGGTGCGTGGCGCGGATATGGCAGCAGCCAGTATCCGGCAGGCGATATACAATGCGCGGACATTGAATGTGCAGGGACAATTCGACGTGGTTAATTTATTCTCCGGTTTCAATGCCGGAGATTATAGCGGTGCGGATGTGTTGATTCTTGATGCGCCACGCAAAGGCGCGAAAGCAGTGTGCAAGCAGATGGGCCAGTTGCTTCCATTGATGATTGTGATGGTCAATTGCGACATTGCCGCAGGGGCACGCGATGCCGCACTTTTGCAGGCGCAGGGTTATCGTTTGCATGCGCTACGTGCTTTTGATCTCTTTGCGTTTAGCGGGCATGTGGAGGCGATGAGTTGCTGGATTCGAGCATAGGATATTTACGCGCATTGCCGGTGCTGATTTTAAGTATCGGATTGTTGGCGGTGGGTTGCTCTCAACAGCAGCCTGAACCGGGCGAGTTGCGGATTGCATTGGCGCAATCGGTGATGAGTCTGGATCCGCGTTTTTCTACTGATGCGGCTTCGCATCGGGTTCAGCAACTGGTGCATCGCGGTTTGGTGCGTTTGGACGAGCATTTTGAATCCGTACCGGATGCCGCCGAAGCGTGGACGCATCCTGATGCGCTGAGCTGGCATTTTCATTTGCGTGCAGGGCTGAAGTTCCACGATGGGCGCACTGTGACGGCTGCCGATGTCGCGGCAACGTTGAATTCAATCCTCAATCCGGCAACTGCAAGTCCGCTACGTGCCGGTTTTTCAGCGATTGAACGCGTTGAAGCAACGGGAAAACGCGATGTGATTATACACTTGTCGCGTCCTGATGCATCGCTTCTGACACGTTTGTCCATCGGTATTCTGCCCGCTGATGTAGCCGGAAAGGGTAATCAGGTGCGGGCGATTATCGGTTGCGGCGCTTGCCGGGTGGTGTCGGACAATGGCCGGGATTTGGTCCTCGAACGCGTTGGCAAGACTTCCCCCGGATTCGTTCGCAGTTTCCATTTTATCACTGTTAAAGATCCGGTGACGCGTTGTCTGAAACTGGCGCGCGGTGAGGTGGATTTCACAGAAAATGATTTACCGCCGCACTTGCTTGCTTATCTGCAAAAACAGCCGCAATTGCATATTGCCACACGTCCATCGACGACATTTTCCTACATTGGCTTAAATCTACACGACAAAGTGCTTAAAGATGTGCGTGTGCGTCGCGCGCTGGCGTTGGCCTTGGATCGAAGTAAACTGAAAAAAGCCCTGAATGCCAGTCTCCCTCAACTGGGAGAAACCGTGCTTACGCCAAGTCACTGGGCTGCGAAACAACTTCCGGCGACACCCTTCGATGTCCGGAAAGCCAATGCGCTACTTGATGCTGCTGGTTTAAAGCGTGGTAAGGATGGTATTCGTTTTCAACTTAATTATCGCACCAGCACCGATCCGGCCCGCCTGCGCATGGCCAGTGCGATTGCTGCGATGTGGCAGAAAATCGGTGTTGATACGCATGTCGAATCGTTGGAGTGGGGCGGTTTTTACGCACGCATCAAGCGCGGTGATTTTCAGGTGTTTTCCCTGGCGTGGGTCGGTGTTGTCGATCCGGATATTTACCGCTGGATTTTGTATTCGCAGATGTGGCCGCCGAAGGGTGCTAATCGTGGTCGTTATGCAAATTCCGAAGTTGATCAATGGCTGGACGCGGCCTCAGAAAGCTCCTCGCGGGAAGAACAGAAGCGTTTATATGGATTGATTCAGCAGCGCATGGCTAAAGATCAGGTATATATCCCGCTGTGGTACGAACCGGTGATTGCCGTTTCCGGTCCGCGACTTACCGGTTTCAATCCCGCCCCGGACGGCAGCTTGCTCGGGCTTCTGGATGCGCGTCTTGTTGATTAGGGTCTGTGTGGAAAGGAGTTTTTTTCAGTTGTTCGCAATGTGTTTAAGACTGCTTCAAAATGGAAACAGTGTGCAATATACTTCGCTTGAGGTGTCGCTATGAGAACAGAAGATATAAGAAATGAAAGCGCTGCCTTGAATTTGGCGGAAAAGCTGCTTCTGGTGGACGATATATAGGACAATATTGCCGAGAGCAATGCCGAGCTTCCCATGCATGAATGGCAGAAGCACGAACTCGATAAACGCTATCAGGAATATAAAAGCGGTAAATTGGAGCTGCGCGACTGGCAAACGGTGCATGAGGAATTAAGAGCTAAATATAAATGAAGCTTCGCTACACCGGCAGAGCCGTGCAGGACTTGGAATTGGCGTTTGTCTGGTATGAAAGGCAGCGACACGGCTTAGGCTTTGAATTTCTTGATTGTGTCGAATTCACGATTAAATCCATACTCGACAATCCGAAAAAGTTTCGCATTTATTATGCGCAATTTCGCGCCGGAGTGGGGAAGAAAATCGCCGCGCACGACTTTTGCGAGTGGCTCTATAAGTATTGAAGAACATGAGATTATTGTGCATTCGGTGTTTGATAATAGGCAAGACCCGGCAAAGCGACCTTAGTCAGGGGCAGGTTTGAACAGTGTGCTTTGCGGATGAAAGGTTACCCAAGCGAACCAGTAGAGCACAACGCTGTTTAAGGTTTCCCCGCTTGTCTGATTGCGGATGTTTACCGCCTCGTTCTGATAACGAATGACAATTTTCCGATCATTCCATGTTTCGTGTATTTCGCCGAGCTTGCGAATATCGTTGATGTTCCAAGCGCGCGCTACGCCGTTTATTTCGACGCCGATGACCCATGTTTTAGGATGCAAGCGTCCGTCCCGATACCGTACCGGAAAAATCAGGCTAGGGTCTTGCGCGTATCCGGCGTAAGGATCGCGGTTATAATCGCGGCGGTAGCCGGTGTGGCGCGACAGGACGGTGCTTCCGGGGTGTGAGTTTCGCCAGGCGCGCCACGTGCTGTGGGTGACGGGCATGGTGGTGAGCTTTTCACCTGTGCGCGGCCCGGCGACAGCACGCATCATCAGTTGCGACCACAGGGTTTCTGTTTTGTGGTCATAAAGCAGCACATCCGATTGATAAAGCAGACCGGAAACGCCGAATGTATCGCTACTATCAAAAGCCATACCGCTGCCGCACAGCGGGCAGTAGGTGACGACAAAGGCTTTGCCTGCAAGTGAATCGTTGACGATTTCATGCCAGTTGAGAATGTGTAGCGGATAGGCGCGGGCATGATGGTTGATCACCACACCAAGAATATCATCGGAATCCTGCAACCAGTGGCTGGCCTGCGAAGCTGATTCTATTTTTGGACGGGTCAGGGCAGGAATACCATCCTTAGGCGGGCCGCCGGAGAGAATTTCATTACGTGGAATGAGTGATGGTGTGAAGGAAAACGCGCTGAGGGCGATGAACATGCCGAACAGCAGGGGTAAACGATAATCATGCATAATCGGCCTCACAAAAGCCGGATGAATGGCGTTAGCGATATGGTTGTATTCGTATTCCGTATTCGTAGAAGTCGCAGGGGGATGGCCTGCGGTTACAGACAAGCATGGCGGGCATCCCCCATTTTCCGCTTCCGCGCTTGAGTGTGAGCGGCTATTGCCTACAATGCGTGATTATATTCACATTTGAGGAGAAAGCATGGACATCAGCAGGATTCCACCAGGTAATAATGTGCCCGAGGATATCAACGTCATCATTGAGGTTCCGCAACACGCTGATCCGGTAAAATATGAGCTGGATAAGGATTCCCGTGCATTTTTCGTTGATCGTTTCATGCATACGGCCATGCACTATCCGAGCAACTACGGTTTTGTGCCGAACACCCTTTCCGAAGACGGTGATCCTGTGGATGCGCTGGTGGTGAGCAATTTCTCCTTGATTACCGGTTGTGTCATTAACTGTCGCCCTGTCGGTGTGCTGTTGATGGAAGATGAGAAGGGATTGGATGCTAAAGTGCTGGCTGTGCCATCATCCTCAATCAAGCCTGTTTACGATCATGTACAGAATCCGGAAGATATGCCGCGTTTCCTGCTTGATCAAATCCAGCATTTCTTCGAGCACTACAAGGATCTTGAACCCGGGAAATGGGTCAAAATAATCGGCTGGCGTGATGCGGCTAAGGCCAAGCAGGAAGTGCTGGATTCCATCGCACGTTACAAAGCCGAGGGTGACGGTTGAACTTACAGAATTGACAGGGCCTTGCCGGGAGGATAATTTAGCCCCAGAAAAATCTATAATAAATGCATATAAATCAATAGGAAGATATTGTTTATTATGGTAAAGCATTAACTAAAACAAGGGGCTCTACATGACACAGACAAGCATTCCGGTATTGCTCGGAATATTCGGATTGATTGTTGCATTTCTACTCTACAGGGTGGTGCTGCGCTATCCGGCAGGCAGCGGGAAAGTCACTGAAATAGGGTCGGCGATTCATCTTGGTTCGATGGTTTTTATGCGCCGGGAATATTCAATTCTAGCCGGTTTTGTCGTTGTTGTGGCGGTGTTGCTGGCGATGAGTCTGGGTATGCATACGACGATTGCTTTTCTGATTGGTGCGGTGAGTTCGGCAGCTGCCGGTTATTTCGGAATGTTCGCAGCAACGCGCGCCAATGTGCGTACGGCTACGGCGGCAAACGAAAGCGGCCAGAAAGAAGCACTAACAGTGGCATTTTTCGGTGGCTCTATTATGGGTCTGACGGTTGCTGCACTTGGTTTGCTCGGTCTGGGCACGCTTTATCTGTTTTTTGGTGGTGATCCGCAAACGGCGCATGCGATTCACGGTTTTGGCATGGGTGCGTCTACGGTGGCGCTGTTTTCGCGTGTTGGCGGCGGAATTTTCACCAAAAGTGCCGATGTTGGAGCTGATCTGGTCGGTAAGCTTGAAGCGGGCATTCCCGAAGACGATCCGCGCAATCCGGGTGTGATTGCCGATAATGTTGGTGATAACGTCGGTGATGTGGCAGGCATGGGTTCGGATATTTTCGAGTCTTATTGTGGTGCTATTATCGCAACGATTGCGATGGCCTCAACGATGACGGTTGATGCACTTGATCCCTTGGGTACGCAGCAGGCATTGATGTTTTTACCACTGGCGCTGGCTTCGGTCGGCCTGCTTAGCTCCATGCTCGGTATTGTGCTGGTGCGTTTATTTTCGAGCAGTGAACCGGAAAACGCGTTGCGCATCGGAACGATTGGCGCATCCGTGCTGTTTATTGCAGCTAGCTGGTTTGTTATTGATATGGCTGGTGTGGCATCCGGTGTTTGGGCAGCCGTGGTTTCCGGTGCTGTCGGTGGCATTATTATCGGACTGGTGACCGAATATTATACCGGTGGCAAACCGGTGCGCGATATTGCCGCTGCCGGTGAAACAGGCGCTGCGACGGTGATGATTTCCGGTTTGGCGATTGGTATGCAGTCGGTTGTCGTACCTGTGCTGACCATCAGCGCTATTATTTTCGCATCGACGCAATTGTGCGGTATTTACGGTGTTGGTATTGCCGCTGTCGGCATGCTGGCAACTGTGGGCATCACCATGGCGATAGATGCTTACGGTCCGGTGGCGGATAATGCCGGTGGCATTGCCGAAATGGCCGGTATGGGTGAAGAGACACGCAAAATCACCGATTCTCTGGATGAACTCGGCAATACAACCGCAGCCATCGGTAAAGGTTTTGCTATTGGTGCAGCCGCACTTGCCGCACTGGCAATTACCTCGGCCTATCATCAAACCGTCTCCAATCACATTCCCGGATTTGCATTAGAGTTGGACAATCCGATGGTGCTTATCGGCATGTTTATCGGCGGTATTTTCCCGTTTCTGGTTGCTTCTTTAACGATGACGGCAGTTGGCGATGCGGCGTTTGAAATGATTAAAGAAATTCGCCGCCAGTTTCGCGAAATTCCCGGTCTGATGGAAGGAAAGGCCGAGCCGGATCATGAGCGCTGTATTGAAATTGCCACCACTGCTGCTTTGAAGCGAATGGTGCTTCCCGGTGTGCTGGCCGTAGCTGCTCCGGTGGTCGTTGGTTTTGTGCTCGGGCCGGAATCGTTGGGTGGCATGCTCAGTGGCGCGCTGATTTGCTGCGTACTTCTGGCGCTGACCATGGCCAATGCCGGTGGCGCGTGGGATAATGCCAAAAAGCATGTCGAAAAAGGGCATCACGGCGGCAAAGGGTCGGATGCGCACAAGGCGGCAGTAGTTGGCGATACCGTTGGCGACCCGTTTAAAGATACCTCCGGTCCGGCGATGAATATTCTGATTAATGTGATGGCTATTGTGTCGCTGGTGATTGCGCCACTGCTTGGATAACAAAGGTTAGGCTTGGGTTGCAAACGACTGAATTGCAAACGACTGGGTTGCGAGCGAATCGGTTGACGACGGACAGGCTGACAACGGAACAGATAGATGCGGAGTTTCCGCTTCGTGACGGCCTGATTTATCTGAACCATGCAGCGGTTGGTGTCTGGCCGTTGCGTACAGCACGCGCCGTTCGCCAGTTTGCCGATGAAAATATGTATCAGGGTGCTACAGCTTATCCGCGCTGGATGCAGCAGGAACGCCACTTGCGCGAACAGCTTGCACGGCTGCTCGGTGCTTCTTCCGTAAACAGCGACGACATTGCGCTGGTTAAAAATACCTCCGAAGGTTTGTCGCTGCTCGCGTACGGCCTTGATTGGCGTTCTGGCGATAATATTGTTTCCACAAATCAGGAATTTCCATCCAATCGTATTGTCTGGGAATCGCTGCAAGATCAAGGTGTCGCGCTGTATCCTGCCGATATTTCCGGTGACGACCCGGAAGCTGCTTTGATGGCGCTTTGCAATGAGAATACGCGGTTGTTGACGGTCAGTTCGGTGCAATTTGCCAGTGGTTTGCGCCTGAATCTTGAGCGTCTCGGTGCATTTTGTCGCCAGCGAAGAATTATTTTCTGCGTTGATGCGATTCAGAGTCTCGGCGCGTTTTGCTTTGATGTTGAAACATGCTGTGCGGATGTGGTGACCGCAGACGGACACAAATGGATGCTCGGCCCGGAAGGTTTGGCAGTACTTTATATCCGTCCGCAACTGCGCCAGCGGCTTAAAATCAGCCAATTCGGCTGGCATATGGTTGAGCGGGCAGGGGATTTCGATGCGATTGATTGGCAGCCCGCAAGCAGCGCCCGTCGCTTTGAGCCGGGCAGTCCGAATATGCTCGGAATTCATGCGTTGAGTGCCAGTTTGTCGTTATTTGAGGACATCGGTATGCAAACTGTAGAATCCGGGTTAATACTGCGTGCCGAATATTTGCGCGATGCTGTGCTGGCGGAACAAAAACTCGAATTATTATCGGCTCAGGATGTGGCACGCATGTCCGGTATTGTCAGTTTCCGGCGGCGCGATTTGGATGCGGAAGGGCATGCCGCTTTGTACCGTTATTTGATGAAACATGATGTGATTTGCGCGTTGCGCGGTGGCGGAATCCGTTTCTCTCCCCATTTTTATACCTCGGAGCAGGCCATGCAGGCGGCTTTAGCGATGGCGGTTCAATTTAACATTTAGACTACAGAGCCACTTGCAAAAGTCGTGAGCGGCGATTTTTGCAAGTGGCTCTACACTCAAACGAAGAATGGCACTGAATATGCTTCTACCTTGATGAAATTTTTTTTCGAGGGAGAACGCATGAAAATTTTTTTCGAGAAGTTGCTGTGGAATTCGCGTTACATGACTTTGTTGGCGGTCTGGTCGTGCATTATCGGCATGGCCTTGTTGTTTCTTTCTTCAGCACTGGATATGGGTAAATTGATGGTGGAATTTGTGCAGGTGAATTTTATGGGGCTGGAGATTGCCGGCTTTCATACCATTGTTGTCAGCCATGTGATTACTGCCGTCGATGATTTTCTGCTGGCCATTGTGTTGCTCATTTTTGCTCTTGGCGTGTATGAATTGCATATTTCCAAGCTTCATTTTGCGCGTGACGACGACGCATCCGGCGGGCTGTTGCAGATTGCCAGTCTTGATGACCTGAAAGATCGCCTTGGCAAGGTGATTCTGATGATTCTGATTGTCGCCTTTTTCAAAAACGTATTGCATGTGACTTTTGATGACCCGCTGAATATTTTGTACATGGGTGCGGGTATTTTCCTGGTTTCGTTGGCTTTGTATTTCGGCCATAAAGCAGGAGAAAATCATTAGTATTCTCAGAGCCACTTGCAAAAGTCGTGAGCGGCGATTTTCGTCCCCGCTCCGGCGCGATTTCAAGTTGGGATTTCGGCAAATGGAACCACCATTCACCTTATTCCAACTCAAAATCGCACTCGAAGCGGGATTGCAACTCATCCGCCCAGACTTTTGCAAGAGGCTCTTCAGAAAAGAAAGATTTAGAACATGACTAGGCGGCGTTTTCTCCAAGGATTTCTCGATATCGCCCTTTTTGTCGCGACAATAGGTGCGGTGGCGGCTTCGTTTATCAGCAGCCTGCCCGAATGGGTGACGCTGGTGGCCTTGCTTTCATTTGTGGTGATGTTTTTTATTCGCTGGTGGATTGATGATGATCGCCGGGCATGGATGAAGTCCAACTGGTTCGATCTGGCGCTGGTGGTGCTGTTGTCATCCCCTATTTTGCGTATGTTAATGGCGTTTAAGGTGGCTGGACTCGCTCCGGCATTGAAAATCGGGACGCTGATTCGTTCTAATCGCGAACGTTTGCTTCGGCTGGTGATTTTATCCGGTGACAGTCTTCCGGCGGCGATGGCACTTATTTTTGGAATTGTTTTTATTTTTGGAACGGCTGCTTTTGCCCTGGAAAACGCTACAAATCCGCAATTCCATGAGCTTCAGGATGGTTTGTGGTGGGCATTTGTGACACTCACTACCGTTGGTTACGGAGATATTGTCCCGATCACACCGGCCGGACGTGTCGTGGCCGTGCTGACGATGATTTTCGGTATTGTCGTGTATTCGCTGGTTATCGCCAACCTGACGGCATTTGTCGAGGATTATCGGCACAAAGCCGAACAGGGTATGGGTGTCCCGGAAGATAAATCATGAATTAATCAGCACTTCCCTAACCCGGACTATTCATGAATGCTGCTGCGCGATCATCACACCGATTCATGAATAGTCCGGGCTGATGCGGCATGCACGTGAGCTGCATACGCACCGCCATGTCTGATATTTGGCCTAGTTTATGCTTTACGCTTTGAGAAAGAGATTCAACTTGGATGGAAAATTTCCGATATAGGGCAGAGCAGGATTTGTAAGGCAATGATTTTTACAGGGAGACAGCGATGAATAAAAGCATTGAGAATACGGAACCGCAAACACTTAAGGGTTTCGAAAAGGTTAATATCAAGCAGCGATTAATATTGATCAGCGTTATTGTCGTTATCGGTATGCTGATTATAGGTGCGGTACACCAGCGCACGATTAATCAGCTGGAAACTGTCGACTCCAAAATCTTTACTGCTTCAGCACAAATGGAACTTTTGGGTACCTTGACCGGAGATGCTAAGCATATGAACGATACAGTTAAGCTGTTTGTCAAAGGCGATGCACAGGCCGGCAAGGATGCTGCAGAGCTTGTGGATAATAATGCAAGCCA
>QILF01000107.1 GCA_003233235.1 Zetaproteobacteria bacterium | reverse complement strand
TATCCAATCGCATTATCAACGAGGTACGCGGCATCAACCGCGTGGTTTATGACGTTTCCGGCAAACCACCGGCGACGATAGAATGGGAATAACGAAAAACAATAACATATAATAAAAACAGGAGTTTACATGAAAAAATATATCGTAATCGCAGGTTTGCTGGCGCTGGCCGGTTGTAATAACGGGGCAGATAAGGCTGTACAGAAAAAAGCCGGAGCGCTGGATAGCGAGATGGCCAAATTCAGCTATGCCATCGGTTTGGATGTCGGCAAATCGTTGTTGGGTCTTGGTAAGGGGCTGGATATGCCTGCTTTTAACAAGGGCGTCGAAGCTTCTATGAAGGGTGAGGAATCTGAATTGACCAGCAAGCAAGTGTCCGAGGTCAAGAAAGCCGTGATGGAACGTAAGAAAGCCGAATTTATTGCCAAAAGAGAGAAGCTGGCTCTGGAAAACAAGTCGGAAGGGGGTAAGTTTTTGCAGGAGAATGCCAGTGCAGATGGTGTGAAAACGACAAAGAGCGGCCTCGAATATAAGGTGTTGAAAGCAGGTGACGGTGTCAAACCGACACTGAATGATGTTGTGAAGGTGAACTACGAGGGCAAGCTGCTTAACGATACCGTGTTCGACTCCTCCTATAAGCGCGGTCAGCCGGTTTCTTTTCCGCTTAACAGTGTGATTCCGGGTTGGCAGGAAGGCTTGCAGTTGATGCCAGTGGGCAGCAAATACCGGCTGTTTATCCCCTCCAAACTGGCCTATGGTGAGCAAGGCGCGGGCAATGTGATTGGTCCGAATGCAGTGCTGACGTTTGATGTGGAGTTGCTCAGTATTGAGTCTCCCAAGGCTGCGAAAAAGTAATGTTCCAACGTTTAACCGAAAAACTCGGCGGCCTTGCCGAAAAACTGCGCGGTGCGGCACGCGTATCCGAGGCTGATCTTGATGCAACGCTGCGCGAAATGCGCCTAGCATTGCTTGAGGCGGATGTTGCGCTACCGGTAGCACGACATCTGATGAACGAGGTGCGTGAGCGGGCGCTCGGTTCGGCGGTGGCTAAAAGTCTGAATCCGGGTCAGGTCATTGTTAAAATTCTGCACGACGTGCTTGCCGACGTGCTTGGCGGGCAGCGGCGCGAATTGGATATTGCCAAGATTCCGTCGGTGATTTTGCTTTGCGGTTTGCAGGGCGCGGGTAAGACGACAACGGCGGGTAAACTGGCACGTTTATTGGCTTCGCAAGGCAAAAAAGTAGCACTGACCAGCGTCGATTCGACGCGTCCGGCGGCGCGTGAGCAGTTGCAGGTGCTGGCCGGACAAGTGGATGTTCCTTACGTGCAAGGCGAGGGAAATACGGCTGCGGCGATGGCGATTTCGGCGCTGAATAAGGCGCGCAGCGACGGTCACCATGTGTTGATTCTCGATACTGCCGGTCGGCAGGTGGTGGATGAAGGTCTGATGGCCGAGATCAGCGATGTGGCGGAGAAGATTCAGGCCTCCGAGCGTTTGCTGGTGCTTGATTCGATGACCGGCCAGACGGCGTTGACGATTGCCGAGCAGTTTCATGCGGCGGTCGAGATGTCCGGTTGCATTCTGACCAAAACCGATGCCGATGTGCGTGGCGGTGCGGCGCTTTCAGTCGCGCATGTGACTGGCGTGCCGGTGCGTTATGTCGGTACGGGTGAGAAGATTGAAGCGTTTGAGTTGTTTGATCCGCAGCGTTTTGCCGGGCGTATTCTCGGCCAAGGCGATGTTGTCGGTCTGGTTGAGAAAGTGCAGGCGACGGTGGATCAGGCACAGGCCGAGAAGCTGGCTGGTAAGGTTAAAAAGGGCTCGTTCGATTTGATGGATTTTGCCGAACAGCTTGGCCAGATGCAGAAAATGGGTGGCATGTCCGGCATGCTCAAGATGTTGCCCGGTGTTAAATTGCCAGCCAATGCGTTGGCGCAGATGGATGATAAACCGGTGCGACGTATGCAGGCGATGGTGTATTCGATGACGGCAAAGGAGCGGCGCTATCCGAAACTGGTGAATGGCAGTCGCAAAAAACGTATCGCTGCCGGTTCCGGGACCTCGATTCAGGAGCTGAATCAGATGCTCAGGCAGTTTGCGCAGATGCAGAAGATGATGAAAAAGATGAAGGGTTCCAAGGGTAAGCGCATGATGGCGCAAATGGCCGGGAAGTTTGGCGGTTTAGGCGGCGGTCTTGGCGGCGGTATGCCGAAGCTGTAAAGCGGATTGAGGTGGCTTTATTTCCGGCTGGCCATGATGCTGCTGTAGGATTCGTTAATCTGTTGCATTTGCTCTTGTGCAAATTTCAAAAATCCGTCCGGCAATCCTTTGGAGCCGATTTTATCCGGATGATATTCCATGCATAGTTTGCGATAGGCTTTTTTCACTTCCGTATCGGTGCTTTCCGGTGTGCAACCGAGGATTTCGTAACAGCCGTTCATATCGGTAGACTGGCCCCGGAATTCATCCATTAGAATGTTGTAGTAGGAATCATCAAGTCCGAGGCGGGCGGGGATTTCCTTTAGGATTTTATCCTCCGCCGGATGCAACTGCTTGTCGGAAAAGGCGACGCTGAACAGCAGACGATAAATCATTTCCTGCATTTGATGATTGCGGGTGATTTGCCGATACTGATCCGCATAGTCGTAGACGGAATATTCGTCGTCCAAGGCATTGGTAAAAATATCCTTGGCGGCTTTTCTGTCCTCGGCATCCAGATGCAGCATGTTTTTCGCGAAATGATTGACCACATCCGCTTCTTCGGACGTTACCTTGCCGTCGGCCTTGGCCATTTTTGCCAGCATGGAAAACAGTGCCACGAAAAAAGTTGTTTGTGCCGCCTGTTGATCATGAATGCCGATAATGCCGGATCTGTTGCTGACCGAACCACCGCTGACCGAACTGCCGAGCCAAGCACCAATTGCCGCCCCGACCGGCCCGCCGACCACCATACCGATTCCCGCTCCAATTCCTGCGCCTAGCCATGACATATATTTCTCCTGAAAGCCGTTTTAAACCCGGCAAAAGACTATCACGGTGATGTGCAATCGCCCAATGGGACCTCAAACAGCCCAAGAATGTGTTATTTAACGCTGTCTAAATGCGATTTATAGAAGCAGGTTGCCAAAATGATGATATAAGTATATACTTCTTGTGTGTACATGGCATGTGCATAAACGGAGGTGTGCCTATGACCACAGCAAAAGTTTTTAAAAACGGTAATTCGCAGGCAGTCAGATTGCCCAAAGCCTTTAATTTCGATGTGGACGAGGTGGAAATTCTGCGTCGCGGTGACGATATTATCCTGCACAAAAAATCCGTAAATCTTGGTGAAGCATTCAAGCTTCTTGCCGCCATGCCATCGGATTTTTTCGCCGATGGCAGGCATGATCCACTGCCGGAAGAACGCAGGCCGCTGTAGTGCCTACGCGCTTTCTTCTTGATACCAACATCTGTATCTATATCACCAAACATCACCCTCTGAACGTACTCAAGCGATTCGAGCAGTTGCAGCAGGGCGAGGTGGCTATGTCGTTGATTACGCATGGGGAACTCATGTTCGGCGCGGAAAAAAGCCAACAACGCGATAAAACTATAGAAATACTGCATAGGCTCACCGAACTCATCCCCGTTATTTTTCCGACACGGCAAACAGCAGAGCATTACGGCGATATTCGCGCCTCCCTTGAGCGCGCAGGCGAACCCATCGGTGCTAACGACCTATGGATTGCCGCCCACGCACGATCAATCGACATCACTCTGGTCAGCAACAACACAAAAGAGTTTCAGCGCATCCCCAAGCTTAAACTGGAAAATTGGGTGTAGGGTTGGATGTTGGCAACGATCAGGAGGAGGATGAGTGGCGGATGGAGGGGTCAGCTAACCAGAGGGGCTTCCACTTTGCTCCGGTCCCTCATGCAAATCATTAGGCGCGCAAAACAATTGTACGTTTATAATTAAGGTATCGGTAAGGATATAAAGCATGTCCGAAAAATCAGTCATAGTTACAAGAGATGGTACTTACTATCTTTATAATTACAAAAATGAAAATGAATTAGAAAGAATGGTGGTTGAACATTCCTGCGAAATATTTGGTAAGGATACTGTGTATTTTGATCTAAAAAGAAAGATTAGTAGTAAATCAGGTTTTGGAACCATACCAGATGGGTATGTTATTGATTTGAGAAGAAATAAATTGTACCTGATTGAAGTGGAGCTTATAAGTCATAGTTTAAAGAAACATGTTCTGCCTCAAATAACGAATTTCATTATGGCCCTAGATAATGAAAGTACAATCGAAAAGCTTGTTGGCGAGTTTTATAATGAATTACCAGAGTCAAATAAAATTGATAGGGAGCGATTGAAATCAATAGTCAGAAATTGGGGGATCATTATTGTTATTGATGAGGTTGGGGATCCCATGAAAGAAACAAATCCTTTGCTTGAAATCGTAAATTTCTTGTCAAAACATGGAGAAGTAAAAGCTGTTCCTTTTCAAACTTATTGTAAAAACAGTACGCTTACAGATGATCATGTTCATTCATTCAAATCATTCACTAAAGAGGAATTGGAGCAAGAAGCTAAGAAATGGACTTTTAAATGGGAAACTGTTTCCGTTGAAAAACATCTTGAAAACACATCCGATCATTTAAGGAAGATCTTCCTTAAATTGGGGGAGAAAATTTGTTGTATTGCACCTGAAGTAAAAGAAGTGCACAGGAAAAAATGGACAACTTACCAAATTTCCGCGCTGAGAAACTTTTGTACCGTGAAGGTGCTGAATGATTCATTGGAAATTAATTTAAAAATGGATGAGTCCATATTTTCGGATGAAAAAGGGATTGTAAAGAGTATAAAAAGAACACCCGCATGGACATTTGATAAAATACTGAATATTGGCTCTGAGGAAGACATAGATTATGCTGTTACATTAGTAGAGCAGGCATATAAAAGCATTATGAAAAAGAAGGGTGAAAAAAGTCCCTGACGATGGTATTAGTGTCTCAATTGGCATTTGAAATAATGACTGAAGCTCCAAAAAATCTACGGCCTACAAAGGGTATTTTAAGATGAGAGATATATCCTGCATGCCATGTAACCCGAAGGCAGCTTCGTAAATATTTAATTCAGGAGCAATCAAAACCGTCAAGACAATCAGGTAAATCGGGCGGGGCTGGTCATGTTTGTCTTTCGCAGGTTTTGCATGTGCTTGGGCTTGCCGCTAGATTGCGGCGTCTTTGTAGGCGGGCAGTGAATGGATTGTGTTGAAAATAGCTTTT
Organism: Zetaproteobacteria bacterium; assembly: GCA_003233235.1. Classification (GTDB taxonomy): domain Bacteria; phylum Pseudomonadota; class Zetaproteobacteria; order Mariprofundales; family Mariprofundaceae; genus UBA1543. Next base: position 18,706 of record QILF01000107.1, on the reverse strand, counting down.
TCGGCTCTGAAGGATGCATCGGGAACGCTACTTAAAGCGGATGACTTAAAGTGAATATCAGGAGAATGAATCGATGAGCCAAAACTTTGTGTTTACCAGTGAGTCTGTATCCGAGGGGCATCCCGATAAGGTGGCTGATCGTATTTCGGATAGCGTTCTGGATGCGATTCTGGAGAAAGATAAATACGGGCGTGTGGCCTGCGAGACGATGGTGACGACGGGTCTGGCAATCATTGCCGGTGAAATCACCACTTCTGCGGTGCTCGATTATCAGGAGATTGTGCGTTCGGCGATTAAGGACATCGGTTACAACTCATCGGCAATGGGTTTTGATTGGGAATCTTGTGCAGTGCTGGTCAGCCTTGATAAGCAGTCGGTGGATATTGCTCAGGGTGTTAACGAAGGCGAAGGCATTGATCTTGATCAGGGTGCTGGTGATCAGGGGCTGATGTTCGGTTACGCAACCGATGAAAGCGATGTACTGATGCCGACGGCGATTCATTTGTCGCATAAACTGGTGGAAAAGCAGGCGGCGGTGCGCAAAGCCGGTGTGCTTGATTTTTTACGCCCGGATGCCAAATCGCAGGTCACTGTGCGTTATGAAAACAGCAAGCCGGTAGCCATTGATGCCGTGGTTCTGTCCACGCAGCATAATCCGGATGTGTCGCATGCGGATTTGTCGGCGGCGATTATGGATGAGGTGATTAAGCCGATTCTTGATCCGACCGGGCTGCTGCATGCGGATACGGCGTACCACATCAATCCAACGGGTCGTTTTGTGATTGGCGGGCCGGTTGGCGATTGCGGGGTGACCGGACGTAAAATTATTGTAGATACCTACGGCGGTTTCGGCCATCACGGCGGCGGTGCGTTTTCCGGTAAAGATCCGACCAAGTGTGGCGAAAAATATCGTTGCGGCCGGTTTGGCCGAGCGTTGCGAAGTGCAGGTGGCTTATGCGATTGGTGTGGCACATCCGCTTTCGGTGATGATTAATACATTTGGAACCGGAACGGTAGATGAAGAGAAGCTGGCCGAAGCGGTGCGCGAGGTGTTTGATTTGCGTCCGAAGGGTATCGTGCAGGAGCTTGATTTGCTGCGTCCGATTTATGCCAAGACGGCTGCGTACGGTCACTTTGGCCGCGAATTGCCTGAATTTACGTGGGAGCGCACGGATAAAGTCGATGTCCTCAAGGCGGCGGTTGGGCAATAAACCGGCAATAGTTTTTGATAACAGACTGAGGGGCACTGCGACGGTTTGATGTCTTGAAAATGGCAACAACCGCTAGGCTCAGTCGAAAAAAGCTTAACTGTGCTCATATTTTTATCACTATAGGAGTATGAGAATGTCTGATTTTACAGATTATCAAGTGGCGGATATGTCGCCGGAAAATATCGCATGGGGGCGCAAAGAGCTTAATATCGCCGAAACCGAAATGCCCGGTCTGATGGCGATTCGTGAAAAATACCGGGCAGAGCAGCCGCTCAAGGGAGCGCGCATTGCCGGTTCCCTGCATATGACCATCCAGACAGGCGTGTTGATTGAAACGCTGATCGCGCTTGGCGCGGAAGTGCGCTGGGCATCGTGCAACATCTTTTCCACGCAGGATCATGCGGCGGCGGCGATTGCTGCTGAGGATATTCCGGTTTATGCCCACAAGGGCGAGTCGCTGGAAGAGTATTGGGAATTCTGCCACAAAATTATGGAATGGGATGACGGCGGTACGCCGAATATGATTCTTGATGACGGTGGCGATGCTACGCTGCTGCTGATTCTCGGCGCTAAAGCTGAGAAAGATGCCTCGGTGTTGGATAATCCGGGTAGCGAGGAAGAGGTCGCTTTGTATGACGCGATTAAACAGCGTCTGGCTTCTCAGCCGGGTTATTATACCACGCGTCGTGATGCGATTCGCGGTGTGACTGAAGAAACCACAACGGGCGTGCACCGTTTGTATCAGATGCAGGAATCCGGCGAATTGCCGTTCCCGGCAATTAATGTGAACGATTCGGTGACCAAATCCAAATTCGACAATCTGTACGGCTGCCGTGAATCGCTGCTGGATGGGATTAAGCGCGCTACCGATGTGATGATTGCCGGTAAGATTTGTGTGGTTTTGGGTTATGGCGATGTCGGTAAAGGTTGTGCGCAGGCGTTTAAGGGTATGGGTGCGACTGTTTGGGTGACTGAAATTGATCCGATCTGTGCATTACAAGCGGCGATGGAAGGTTATCGCGTGGTCAATATGGATGATGCCTGCAAGCAGGGTAATATTTTTGTCACCACGACCGGTAATTACCATGTCATTAACCATGACCATATGGTGGCGATGCCGGATCAGGCGATTGTCTGCAATATCGGCCATTTTGACAACGAAATTGATTGCGCGAGCCTGAAACAATACACGTGGGAAAATGTGAAGCCGCAGGTGGATCAGATTATTTTCCCCGATGGTACGCGCATCACGTTGCTGGCCGAAGGTCGGCTGGTGAATCTGGGTTGTGCTACAGGGCATCCGAGCTTTGTTATGTCCAATTCGTTCTCCAATCAAACCTTGGCACAGATTGAGGTGTTCAATCAGACAGGCGAGTACGGCAATGAAGTGTACACCCTGCCTAAACATCTTGACGAGGAAGTGGCGCGTCTGCACCTGGCCAAGATTGGCGTGAATTTGACGCGCTTGTCCGATGAACAGGCTGATTATATCGGTGTGCCAGCCGATGGTCCCTACAAGCCGAATCACTACCGCTACTAGGAGTCTGTCGGACTTATGAGAAATCTACTGCGCGGCAGGGATAACGGCCCAAAACATCCGGATTTATCGTTGCATAGTTACCACTATGCGCGTCAAAATCATGCTGTTTTTGACTCGTTCCCCCACCTGCTCGCTACGATTCCCCTAAGTTCGGCAGGCTACTAGGACGTCACAATTGTCTTTTTCTACCCGTGCGGGTAACGGCTGGCTGTATGGCATGGTCTTGTGCTCTGCTTTGCTGCTGGCTATACCCGTTTGGGCGGCGGATGTACCTGTTGGTGCCGATGCCCGGTTTGATAAAACCGGCGATGGCATGGTTGATGTCGAAGACTGGGGAAAAATGTCGAAAGAGGAGCGGTTGGCGTATGCGCGGGCCTCTCTTGAAGAGCTTGGATTAGCGCCGGATGTTGCTGTTGGTGGCGGACGAACACGCCTGCAAGATTATGTGGATGGTTTGCGCTCGGTGTATGGTCGTTGAGGATGATATCCGGTATTGAAAGGTCAGCTTTCATATGGTATAAATCGCACCCTCGCGGGGAGGCTGGTGTTTTGAACGTGATAACCAGCATGACGATAGTATGTTTCCCTGCGCTAAGCTGAACGGATTCGCGGTGATATTTTGAATGCTATGGCGGTGCAGAAATCTCTGCTCACCATTCAGGCGGCGCTGTTCTGGCAGTTTGGAGTCGGGTTGGCGGGTGTGTTTGCGGCTGGTTTCTTCTTCGGTGTCTGGGTTGCTTCGGGTGTAGGTTTTGGTGTGCTGGTGACCATGTTGAGCAGTGTGTTGCTGGGGCGTCGGATTGATGCGGCTGTGACTGCACAACCGGAAGATGGTCAGCGTATGTTGTATGCCGGAGCGGCGTTGCGTTTTGTTGCGGTGTTGCTCGCCCTGATGTTGGCGCTTTGGCTTGGTTTGCATTTATTGGCTGTTGCTGCGGGTATGGTGTTTGCGCAGGGCGCGATGTTTGTTTACGCGGCAAAGCGGATGCGAGAAGAATATAGTAGATAGGCTCTTGTTGATGGGTAGCAGTTGGAATCATACCCAAGTTGGCTGAGCGATTTGAGTGAAAAAAACTGGCTGAGCGATTTGAGTGAAAAAAAAGATACTGGGAGTGTAGGTTGGCGCAAGAGGGACAAAGCGAAGGGATTCCTGAGCATTTACAATACTGGAGCTATAAATTTGACGACTCCAATCCGTTCATGCAAATTCATCTGGATACCATGTTCACGACGATTCTCGTGGCCACACTGCTTGTGTTGTTTTCCAAGTGGCTTGGTGGGCGCCTAACCGATGGTGCGCCGACTGGCGCGCAGAATTTTATGGAGTCGGTAGTTGGTTTTGTTGATGATACCGTAAGAGATAATTTCCCTGTACATAATCCGATTATTGCACCGTTGGCGTTAACTGTTTTTGTCTTTATCTTCCTGCTCAATTGTTTGGATATTTTGCCGGCATTTCTGTCGGGTGAAATTGCCGGTTTGTTTGGTATCGAACATTATCGCCAAGTGCCGACCAACGATTTAAATACACCGGTAGCCATGGCGATTTGTGTGTTCCTAATGGTTCTATATTACGAATTTAAGCTTAAACCGATGCATTTCTGTAAAGAGTTGTTGTTGCAACCGTTTGCCAGCTTGTTGCTGGAGGCCAAAAATCCGGTGGTGAAGATGCTCGGTGTCGCGTTGATTCCGCTGAATCTTATTTTGAAGCTGGTTGAAGAATTAGCCAAACCGCTTTCCCTGTCCTTCCGGCTTTTCGGTAATATGTTTGCTGGCGAAGTTATCTTTCTGCTTATTTCTTTCCTGCTGCTTGGTGGCGGTGTGGTTGGTATGACAGCCGGATTTTTTGTCGGCATTGGCTGGTCGATATTCCATATGTTTATCGGTCTGCTACAGGCGTTTATTTTTATGATTCTTACGGTGGTGTACCTATCCATTGCGCACCAGCCGGTAGAGCACTGAGTTTTAATTTTAAAAACAACACAAGGAAGAAAGGAGTAACAACATGGATGCAAATACAATTATTATTGCGGCGACCGCAATTTCAGTGGGCGTAATCTTGGCAGCTGCCGGTTTGGGTTCAGCCATTGGTTGGGGTCTGATTACCTCCAAGACGCTGGAAGGCATTGCACGCCAGCCTGAGATGCGTCCGCAGCTGATGTTCAATATGTTCATCTTCGCCGGCCTGATGGAGTCTTTCCCGTTCATCATCATGGCTTTCGCACTGTGGTTTCTGTTCGCCAATCCGTTTATCGCCGGATAAGCAGACTGTTGGAATTGACGAATACGTGCGTATAGCGAGGTAATGGAATGAGCATAGACCTGACATTTATCGGACAGATTGTTGTTTTTATGACACTGCTGTTGCTGTTGAAGAAGTTTCTTTATGGCCCGTTGAACGAGCTGATGGAGAATCGTTCGGCGAAGATTGCCGAGGGTTTGGCAGCAGCAGATGCAGGTAAAGATGCCAAGGCCAAAGCCGAGGCGGAAGTTGCCGAGCAGTTGGTGGAAGCAAGAAAGAAGGCGCAGGAAATCCTGGCTGCAGCTGGCAAGCGGGCTGCGGAAATCGAAGAGGAAATGACCCTCAAGGCGCGCACGAATGCTACACAGATTGTTGAGGCTGCTCGTGAAGAAATTGGTGCTGAGGCTAATCGTGCCCGACAGGCGCTTCGTAAAGAAGTTGCCGGGCTGGCGATTGCTGCTGCTGAACGGGTTATTGATGCTGAGTTGGACGCTAAGCGTCACAGTAAAATCATCGACAGTGTTGTTTCCCAAGGGTTTGGTAACGCATGAGCACAACGTCTATTTCCAGACGCTATGCCAGAGCGCTATTCGAGCTTGAGCAGGAAGGTGTCGCGATTGCCGGGCCGCTTAAAATGGCCGCAAAAGTAGCCGGAGTCGCTGAGGTTGCTGCGCTGCTTGATCAACCGGAAATTCCGGCGGCTGTTAAAGCGTCAGTGATAGACAAGGCTGGCAAAGGTCTGGGTAAGGAAGTGAATCGCTTGGTGGGCATGCTTTGCGAACGTGGTAAGGCGTCGTTGCTGCCTGAAATCAATGTGTTGTTCGAAGACAGTCTTCGTCAGGCGACGCGCGCGGTTGAAGCTGAGTTGGTTTCGGCCACGCCACTGGATAAAGCGACGCAGAGCAAAATCGCCACGGCTTTGAGTAAGGAGACCGGTCTGAAGGTTTCGGTGAAAGTATCTGAAGACAAGGATATTCTCGGTGGTTTGATTGTGCGGCTGGGTGATCGTCAAATTGATCATTCGCTACGCAGCCGACTGGAAGGCCTGAAACGGGTCATGGTTTCGTAATAAATTTAATGTTTAATAAAGTCATCTGAGGTAGGAAATATGAAACTCGATACTGCTGAAATCAGTTCCATCATTAAGGAACAAATCAAGGGATTCGAAGCGGGTGCGGCGGATGCCAATATCGGTACGCTGGTCAGCATTGGTGATGGTGTGGCCATTGTTCACGGCCTGTCCGGTGCGATGGCCGGCGAAACACTTGATTTCCCACAGGGAACCACGGGCATGGTGCTGAATCTTGAAGAGGACAGCGTCGGCGTGGTTATTTTTGGTGAATACACGCATCTTCGTGAAGGCGATCAGGTTAAGTGTACGGGTAAAATTCTGTCCGTTCCTGTCGGCCCTGAACTAAAAGGTCGTGTGGTTGATGCGCTGGGTCAGCCGATTGACGGCAAGGGACCTGTGCAGACCAAACTAACTGATCCGGTTGAGAAAATTGCTCCCGGTGTAATTGAACGGCAATCGGTTGATGAGCCTTTACAGACCGGAATCAAGTCAATTGATGCGATGATTCCCGTTGGTCGCGGTCAGCGCGAACTGATTATCGGCGATCGCCAGACCGGCAAGACAGCGATTGCGTTGGATACCATTATTAATCAGAAAAACACGGGTGTGACTTGTATTTATGTTGCTGTCGGTCAGAAGGCCTCGACGGTGGCTAATGTGGTCAGCACGCTGAAAGAGCATGGCGCTTTGGATCACACTATTGTTGTTGCAGCGAGTGCTTCCGAATCGGCTGCATTGCAATATATTGCACCTTATACCGGTTGCACAATGGGTGAATATTTCCGTGATCGCGGCGAAGATGCACTGATTGTTTATGATGATCTGACCAAGCAGGCATGGGCATACCGTCAGGTGTCGTTGATTTTACGCCGTCCTCCGGGCCGCGAAGCCTATCCGGGTGATGTGTTTTATCTGCATTCCCGTCTGCTCGAACGCGCGTCGCGAGTCAGTGCCGCTTACGTTGAAGAATTCACCAAGGGTGAGGTGAAGGGTAAGACAGGTTCTTTGACTGCACTGCCGATTATCGAAACTCAGGATGGCGATGTGTCCGCATTTGTGCCGACCAACGTTATTTCGATTACTGACGGGCAGATATTTTTGGAGACGGGATTGTTTAACGCCGGTCAGCGCCCAGCCGTGAATGCAGGTTTGTCTGTGTCCCGTGTCGGTGGTGCTGCGCAGACCAAGTCGATGAAGAAGGTTGGCGGTGGTTTGCGTCTGGATCTGGCACAGTACCGCGAGCTGGCGGCATTTGCTCAGTTTGCCTCCGATTTGGATGCTGCAACCCGCAATCAGATTGAACGCGGCAAACGTGGCACCGAAATTCTCAAGCAGGGAGAGAATGAACCGATGAGTGTCGCACAAATGTCGGCCAGTCTCTATGCTTTGAACAACGGTGATTTGGATGATGTCGATACCGATAAGGTGAGTGATTTCGAGGCGGCATATCAGGCACACCTTAAATCAAATGCGGCAGATTTGATGGCTGCTTTTGATGCTAATCCTGCGCTGACCGATGAAGTTGTCGAAGGTCTGAATAAGGCCATGGCTGATTTCAAAGCCAGCGGCACTTACTAAACCGGTCCGGAAAGGGAGCGATACGTGGCATCAGCCAAGGAAATCAGGGGTCAGATTAAGGCCGTTCAAAATACGGCAAAAATCACCAAGGCCATGGAAATGGTCGCCGCCAGCAAAATGCGCCGGGCGCAGCAGCGAGTGCTGGATGCGCGTTCGTATGCTGAGGGTATCCGTCAGGTGATTGACAATCTGATGCAAGCTCACCCCGAATATCAGCACAGTTTTTTTACCAAGAGCGAGTCCGTGAAACGCATTGCCATTGTTTTGGTGACGACGGATAAAGGTTTGTGTGGCGGGCTTAACACCAACGCATTGCGGTTGGCTGTAAAGAGTATTCGAGCGCAGAATGCTGAGGTTGATATTGTGAATATCGGTCGTCGTGGCGGGGCTTTTGTGCGTCGTTTCGGTGTTAATGTCGCGGGTAGTATAGAGGACATTTCCGATACCCCTGCGCTTACAGATATTCTCGGTGCGACCGGTGTGGCTATAGATGGTTATGTCGAAGGTAAATACGACGAAATACACCTGCTGTTCAGCAAGTTCGTGAATACCATGACTCAGCAGCCGGAATTGATTCAGTTGTTACCGTTTCCTGTCAATGAGGAGCCTACGCACTCGGGTTATTGGGATTATTTATATGAGCCGGACAGCCAGATTGTGCTGGATGGTTTGTTGAGACGCTCCATTGAGGCGCTGGTTTACCATGGGGTTCTGGAAAACAAGGCATGCGAGCAGTCCGCCCGCATGGTGGCTATGAAGAGCGCAACGGATAATGCCAAAGGCATGGTTAAAGATTTGCAGATTACCTATAACAAAGCGCGTCAGGCGGCGATTACGCAAGAACTTGCAGAGATTGTCGCTGGCGGCGCTGCAGCAAAGTAAGTAGAAGTAAAAAGAATCAGAAGAGAGGTCAGGAATATGAGCGTTGGAACAATTGTACAGGTGATCGGACCGGTCATTGACGTCCGTTTTGAAGCAGGTTCGTTGCCGACTATCTACAATGCGTTGGTGATTGACGAAGTCGGATTGACGATGGAAACGCAGCAACATCTGGGCGATAACACCGTGCGTGCTATTGCACTGGGTTCGACCGATGGTTTGAAACGCGGCATGGAAGTTAAGGATACCGGTGATGCCATTCAGGTTCCTGTCGGTGAGAAGACGCTTGGTCGTATCATGAATGTGCTCGGACAGGGTATCGATTTTGATGGTGCTGAGGTTAAATCCGAGGAACGCTGGTCTATTCATCGTTCCGCGCCCAAATTTGAAGATCTGGCGCCATCGCAGGAAATTCTGGAAACCGGTATCAAAGTGATTGACCTGATGGCCCCGATTGCCAAGGGCGGCAAGGTTGGCTTGTTTGGCGGCGCTGGCGTGGGCAAGACCGTGAACATGATGGAATTGATTAACAACATCGCCAAGGCACACGGTGGTTATTCCGTGTTCGCCGGTGTGGGTGAGCGTACCCGCGAAGGCAATGATTTCTATTATGAAATGAAAGAATCCAATGTTCTGGATAAGGTTGCGCTGGTTTACGGGCAGATGAACGAGCCTCCCGGTAACCGTTTGCGCGTCGCGTTGACGGGCCTGACGATGGCTGAGTATTTCCGTGACGAGGGTCGCGATGTGCTGATGTTCATCGACAACATTTACCGTTATTCATTGGCCGGTGTTGAGGTTTCCGCATTGCTCGGACGTATGCCGTCTGCGGTGGGTTATCAGCCGAATCTGGCCGAAGAAATGGGTCGTTTGCAGGAGCGTATTGCATCCACCAAGACCGGTTCGATTACCTCCATTCAGGCCGTATATGTGCCTGCCGATGATTTGACTGATCCGGCTCCTGCCACCACGTTTGCACATCTGGATTCGACCATTGTGCTGTCGCGCCAGATTGCTGAATTGGGTATCTATCCGGCAGTTGATCCGCTTGATTCTACTTCGCGTCAGCTTGATCCGAGGATTATCGGTGTTGAGCATTATGAAGTGGCAACCGGCGTGCAGCAAACCCTTCAACGCTACAAGGAGTTGCAGGATATTATCGCAATTCTTGGCATGGATGAATTGTCCGACGATGATAAACAGGTTGTTACTCGCGCCCGTAAGATGCAGCGCTTTTTGTCGCAGCCGTTCCATGTGGCCGAGGTGTTTACCGGTTCGCCGGGTATTTTCTGTTCCCGCGAGGATACCATTAAGGGTTTCAAGGCCATTCTTGAAGGCGAATACGACCACCTTCCAGAGCAGGCTTTCTACATGATTGGTTCCGTTGATCAGGCCGTGACCAAGGCCGAGAAAATGGAGGCTAAGGGCTAGTGAGTACCGTCAAGGTTCTGGTAGCTACGGCTGAACGCGAGGTATATCGCGGTGAAGCTGAGAAGCTGGTTGCGCCCGGCGCTGCCGGTGAATTGGGTATTTTGCCGAAGCATGCACCGCTGCTTAGCCAGTTGCAGGCTGGTGAATTGCGTATTACAAACGGCGAAAATATCGACGAGGTATTTATTTCCGGTGGATATATGGAAGTGCAGCCGGATATGATTACTATTTTGGCTGATAGTGCCGAACGCGCTTCCGATGTGGATGAGGCGGCGGTACTGGAAGCTCAGCGTGTGGCTGAAGAGCTGGTTGAATCCCAGAAGGGTAGCGCAGATTTGGCCATGGCGCAGGCGGAACTTGCTATTTTGTCTTCGCGACTGGATTGGATTAAGAAAAAGAAGAAATAATTGATGCTAATGTAGGGTTTGGGCGTACTTCGGTGCGCCTTTTTTTTGCGATGCGCTTGTTGGAAAGCACAAGTTTTGCAACCACAGCATCATTATGCCACCCTACCGCTTATTACCGAACGTGAACTGCGGAGGCGCTATGATTTCCCTACCCGAATATCCCGATTTACAGGTGTGTGTACTTGCAGCAGGCCGGGGTAAACGCATGCATTCGACGCAAGCAAAAGTGCTGCATAAGGTGCTCGGTCGGGCCATGATTGATTATCTCCTGCATACCGTTGAAGAATTACGTCCGAAGGGGATTGCTGTGGTTACCGGACATGCTTCGGAGCAGGTCCGCGCGCATGTCGGGCAACCAGCCAATTTAGCGTGGGTGATTCAGGACAAACAACTTGGAACAGGGCATGCGGTCAAGCAGTGTGAGGAAGTCATTCGCGACGTGCGCGATGTGTTGATTGTTTGCGGCGATACGCCGCTGCTACGCAGCCAGACTTTATCCGAACTGGTGGATACACATCGAAATAATGATGCTGCAGTTACCGTTTTGACCGCCGAAGTGGACAATCCTTTTGGTTATGGACGTATTAAACGCGATTCAGACGGCCATGTAACGGGTATTGTTGAAGAAAAGGATGCCAGCGATGAAGAACGACGGATTGGCGAAGTAAGTAGCGGTATTTATTGCGTACGCCATGATGTTTTGTTTGACCTTTTGCACAAACTGGGGAATAGCAATGCGCAGGGCGAATATTATCTGCCCGATATTGTTCCGCTGGCACTGACCAACAATCATCGTGTCGATGCCATGCCGATGCGCGATGTCGTTGAAATGATCGGGGTAAATAATCGTGTGCAGTTGTCCGAAGTCGAAGATTTAATGCAGCGACGCATTATTCACGATTGGCAGATGCAGGGTGTGACGGTCGAAAAGCCGGACACGGTGCGTATTGAAGCGACGGTCAATCTGGGTGTCGATGTGGTCATTCAGGCTGGTTGTTATTTGATTGGATCAACGCGTATCGGCGATGGCTGTCGGGTCGGGCCGAATGCGGTGCTTGTCGATGCATGGCTTGATGACGATGTTGAGGTGTTTGCGTTCAGTCACATTCACAGTGCCAATGTGGGTGCGGGCGCGCAGATTGGGCCTTACGGTCGCTTGCGTCCCGGCGCAGTGCTGGGCGAAGATGTGCATGTCGGAAATTTTGTCGAAATCAAGAATTCCGTTGTCGATCGCGGCAGTAAAATTAACCACCTCAGCTATATTGGCGATACCGATATGGGTAGCGGTTGCAATATCGGGGCGGGTAGCATCACCTGTAATTACGACGGGGCGAACAAGCATCGTACGCATATCGGCGATGATGTGTTCGTCGGTTCAGACACCAAACTTATCGCACCGGTTGAGGTGAATTCAGGTGCGACGATTGGTGCGGGAAGTATCATTACCAAAAATGTCGAATCCGGTGGTTTGACGCTGTCCGAACGGCCCGATCAGCGGCATGTCGGCAATTGGCGACGACCCACCAAAAAGAAAGACTGATGTGCGGAATTATCGGAGTCGTTGGTCGCGGCGAGGTGCAGTCATCGCTGCTTGATGCGCTCAAACGCATGGAATATCGCGGTTACGACAGCGCCGGTATCTGCGTGCGCAATAGCGGGTTTTTGACGTGTCGCAAAGAGGCCGGAAAGCTGTTTAATCTGGAGCAGAGCCTTGCCAAATCACCACTTGCGGGTAGCGCTGGAATCGGCCATACCCGCTGGGCTACGCATGGTATTCCAAGCCGTGAAAATGCCCATCCGCATCTCGGTGCAGGGGTGGCTGTGGTGCACAACGGTATTATTGAAAACCACGAGAGTCTGCGCAAGAAACTCATTGCCGATGGTGTAAATTTTCAATCTGAAACCGATAGCGAAGTGATTCCGCTGCTATTATCGACGGAGCTCGGCGCTGCGGAGTTCGGTACAGTGGAAATGGCAGAGGCGTGGCAATGTACTGTGGAGCAGTTGGAAGGCACATATGCGATTGTCGCCCTGCGCGCGAAGGGTGATGACTGCTTGTGGTTTGCCCGACGGGGCAGTCCGTTGCTGCTTGGCAGGGGCGCGGCGGGCGTCTATGCGGCATCCGATGCGCTGGCGCTGGCCGGATTGGCCGATGAGGTTCTCTACCTTGAAGACGGCGATATCGGTTGTATTTCCCTTTCTAATGTCGAAATACATCAACATGGCGCACAGGTGGAGCGATGCTGGCAGTCGATGCCGGTGTCCGAGCAATCTAGCGGTAAGGCGGGCTTCGATCATTTCATGCAGAAGGAAATTTTCGAGCAACCACGTGTGATTGCCGATATTCTCAATGCTTATGTGCAGGGTGTGGATATTACATTTCCCGAGGCATCTTTGCTTGATGATGCCGTGCTTCCCAATCGCATTGTTATGGTGGCCTGCGGAACGTCCTATCATGCGGCGCTAACCGCGCGCTACTGGCTGGAGCGTTATTTACAGGTGTCGGTCGAGGTTGATGTGGCCTCGGAATACCGTTATCGCAATCCGGTGATTGGTCCGGATACATGGCTGATTACGCTATCCCAGTCTGGAGAAACCGCCGATACGCTGGAGGCTCTGCGCCTGTTTAAATCGAATACACCGGACAATTTGGCCCTGACCTTGTGCAATGTACCCGAATCATCTCTGGCCAGAGAATCGGATGGCACGATTCCCCTGCTTGCCGGTGTCGAGGTCGGGGTTGCATCGACCAAGGCCTATACCGCTCAATTGGCGGTACTCGCATTGCTGGTATTGAAAATCGCATATGAGTGCCGGGTGATGAGCGAGGCGGATACGAAAAGGCATTTGGCAGCCATGCGGCAGGTGGTTGACGGTATGCATGTGTTGCTCGGGCATGCTGATCAGGTGCAGGCATTAACGCCGTTGTTTGACGATATTCACGGTGCGTTGTTTCTGGGTCGCGGGCCATGTTTTCCCTTGGCTCTGGAAGGGGCGCTTAAGCTTAAAGAAATTTCTTACCTGCATGCCGAAGGTTATGCCGCCGGGGAGATGAAGCATGGCCCGATTGCGCTGATTGACTCGCGATTGCCGGTCGTGGTGCTGGCGGCGCGCAAATACCATCTGCAAAAGGTGCTTTCCAATTTACGCGAGGTGCAGGCGCGCGGTGCGAAGGTGATTCTGCTCACCGATATGGCCGATCAGGACATTCCGGATAATGTCGATGCGGTTATTCCGCTTCCGGAAGGCGATTCGTTTACCACCCCTCTCTTTGCTGCTATTCCGTTGCAGTTTCTTGCTTATTACGTTGCCCGTTCGCGCGGAACCGATGTCGATCAACCACGCAATTTAGCAAAATCGGTGACGGTCGAATGATTTTCGTGGCTTATGAAAAACTCAAGCACTGTACTGATGCGATGCCCTCTAAACATCTGATAAATTAGACGGTAGCGGCGCTTGAATTCTCAGATATTCTTGCGATAATCTTTGTCGCTATAAATGGCGTTAATCCAGTATAAACAGTAAGTTTTGCAAGCGGTTCCGATGTGGAGTCGATGAAAACAGGGGTAAGTATGGAACAAGAGTTGAATACCGCAGTACCGATTCAAATCGAAGAGGAGATGCGCCGCTCGTATCTTGATTACGCGATGAGTGTGATTATCGGGCGGGCGCTGCCGGATGCGCGCGACGGTTTGAAGCCGGTACACCGGCGCATTCTGTTTGCCATGCAGGACCTTGGCAGCACCTACGATAAGCCGTTTAAAAAATCGGCGCGTGTGGTTGGCGATGTGATTGGTAAATACCATCCGCATGGCGATACGGCGGTTTACGATGCGATGGTGCGTATGGCGCAGCCTTGGAGTATGCGTCATCTGCTGATTGACGGGCAGGGTAATTTCGGCTCGGTGGATGGTGATTCGCCTGCCGCGATGCGTTATACCGAGGCGAGGATGAGCCGTCTGTCCGGTGAATTGCTTGCCGATATTGATAAAAACACCGTTGATTTTGCGCCCAACTACGACGAGTCGCTGAAAGAACCGAAGGTGTTGCCGGCACGTTTTCCCAATCTGTTGGTGAATGGTTCGCAAGGCATCGCGGTGGGCATGGCGACCAATATTCCGCCGCATAATTTGAGAGAAACGATCAATGCCACAGTTGCCCTGATTGAGCAGCCGAATATTGATGACGAAGCGCTGATGGGCATTATGCCCGGTCCGGATTTTCCGACGGGTGGCTTTATTTACGGGCGTAAAGGTATGCGTGATGCATTCCTGACCGGACGCGGGTCGGTGGCCATGCGTGCCAAGGCGATGGTGGAGATTCATCCGCGCACCAAACGCGAATCGCTGATTGTGACCGAGCTTCCTTATCAGGTGAATAAAGCGACGCTGATTACCAATATTGCCGGATTGGTGCGCGACAAGAAACTGGAAGGCATTTCTGATTTACGCGATGAATCGGATCGCGATGGTTTGCGTATTGCGATTGAATTGAAACGCAACGAAATTCCTGAAGTCGTGCTTAATAATCTCTACAAACACACCCAGCTACAGTGCAATTTCAGTTGCAATATGCTGGCGCTGGTGGATGGCCGTCCACGTTTGTGCGGGGTGCGTGAATTTCTAAATTATTTTGTCGATCATCGCCGTCAGGTGGTTACGCGGCGTTGTCTGTTTGAGTTGGAAAAGGCGCAAGCGCGCGCACACATTCTGGAAGGCCTGCTGATTGCGTTGGATCATATTGATGAAGTGATTAAGTTGATTCGTGCCAGCCAGACTGCCGATGAGGCGCGTGCCGGTTTGATAAGCCGTTTTGGTTTGTCCGAGCGGCAGGCAAAAGCGATTCTGGAGATGCGCCTGCAACGGCTGACAGGTCTGGAAGGCGATAAAATCAAGGTTGAACACGCTGAAGTACAGACAACGATTGCGCATTTGCAGGCTATTTTGGCCGATGAAAAGCTGTTGATGCAGGTGATTGTCGAGGAATTGCAGGCGGTGCGTGAGCGGTATGCTGATGAACGGCGTTCTGAGATTATGGATGAAACTGCCGAGTTGTCGGTTGAAGATTTGATTACCGAAGAGGATATGGTGGTAACCATTTCCAACGAGGGATATATCAAACGCAATGCGGTTTCTCTCTATCGCGCCCAGCGTCGCGGCGGTAAGGGTAAAACCGCGATGACCACCAAGGATGAGGATTTTGTGGCCCAATTGATGACCGCATCAACGCATGATTTCCTGCTGTTCTTTTCGGATCGCGGGCGGGTGTTTCGCAAGAAGGTATATGAAGTTCCGCAGGCCGGACGTGCGGCGCGCGGTAAGGCGCTGGTCAATCTTCTGCCTGTTGAGAAAGATGAAAAAATATCGGCGACCTTGGCCATTCGCGAATTCGACGACGGGCATTACATTGTTATGGCGACCAAGAACGGTGTGGTTAAAAAGACGGCGCTATCCGACTACGGAAATATCCGTACCAATGGTATTATTGCCATCAAACTGGACGAAGACGACGATTTGATGGGCGTGCGTGTTTCAAGCGGCGAGCAGGAGATTATGCTCGCCTCCAGCGGCGGTAAGGCGATTCGCTTTGCCGAAACCGATGTGCGTCCGATGGGGCGTGCAACACGCGGTGTGACCGGAATGCGTATGCCTAAGGGTAATACAGTCATTGCCATGAATCTGGTTATTGAGCGGGCCAGTTTTCTGGCAGTTAGCGAAAATGGATTCGGAAAACGTACTGCGGTCGAGGAATATTCGCGGCAGAAACGCGGCGGACAGGGTGTGTTTACCCTCAAAACCGGTGGCCGCAACGGCGCGATGATTGGTGCATTGCAGGTTGGTGATGATGATCAGGTGATGATGATGACCGATACCGGGCGTCTGGTGCGTATCAAGTTGGATAAGGTGTCTGTTATCGGACGCAATACACAGGGCGTTAAATTGATTGATTGCTCGGATAAAGAGCGGGTGATTGGTGCTGTTCGCGTTGCCGAGCGCGCCAGCGATGAAACGGAAGATACCATCGAAGTGAATGAAGAAACCAGCGGAGAAGACACTTCTGAATGATTGATCGCCGTGAGTTCCGCAAGTCATTTGACGACATGCAGGCGGCGTTGGCACGACGCGGCGCGGATGTTGTCGGCGAAGATAGCCCGTGGAGTAAGGCCCGCGAGCTTGATGTTCGTCAGCGCGATTTGAAAATGGAATTGGAGACGCTGCAAGCCGAACGTAATCGTGTTTCCAAATTGATTGGCCAAAAAAAAGCGCAGGGTGAGGATGCAGCCGAAGAAATGGCGGCTATGCAGGATGTCGCACGACGCACCAAGGCGCTGGACGGCGAGGTGAAAGAAGCGGAAGAGGCGTTTTATTCGGTCTTGCTGGAAATTCCTAATCCGCCGCATGCTTCGGTTCCGGATGGAAAGGACGAAAGTGCTAATGTCGAGTTGCATCGCTGGGGAAATCCACGCCAAGATAGCGTGCCACCGCACTGGGAGATTGGTGCTGCACTCGGAATTCTGGATTTTGAGGCCGGAGCGACGCTGGCGGGCAGCCGGTTCACGGTGTTGCGCGGCATGGGTTCGCGTTTGGAACGCGGTTTGATGCAATTCATGCTGGATTTGCATGTGGATCAGCATGCTTGTGAAGAGGTCTGGGTTCCGGCTATTGTCAATAGAAAGACGATGACGGGAACCGGCCAGCTACCGAAATTCGCCGATGATTTGTATAAGCTGGAAGATGAGGATGCTTTTCTGATTCCAACCGCCGAAGTGCCGGTGACCAATCTTTATCAGGATATGATTTTAGAAGCCGATGCCTTGCCGATTCGTCATTGTGCTTACACGCCGTGTTTCCGGCGCGAGGCGGGTTCGGCGGGACGCGATGTGCGCGGTATGATTCGCCAGCATCAGTTTGACAAGGTGGAATTGGTTCATCTTACGCAACCGGATCGGGCCTTGGACGATTTGCAAACGCTGACCGGCCATGCCGAAGCGGTGTTGCAGGCGTTGGGATTGCCGTATCGGGTGATTGAATTGTGCGCTGGCGATATTGGCTTTTCGGCGCAGAAAACCTTCGATTTAGAGGTATGGCTGCCCAGTCAGAATACCTACCGGGAGATTTCCTCGTGTTCTTCGTTCGGGCAGTTTCAGGGGCGGCGTGCAGGCATTCGTTATCGCGATGAAAGTGGAAAACCGCAAGCTGTAGCGACCTTAAACGGTTCCGGTGTGGCGATTGGCCGTTGTCTGGTGGCACTGCTTGAAAACGGCTGGCAGGCGGATGGTTCGGTACTGATTCCGGATGCATTGCAGCCTTATGTCGGTGGTAAATCGCGTATTGATTTGGCGGTCTGCTGAATTAAGCTTGCCTCGTAGTCAGGGAAGCACTGAACAAACCGTGATTCGTGCTGCTGCATGTAAAATAAACGATTTCCGCATTAAAGATTTGAGCCATAGCGGTGCTATGGATTGCAATCCTCGCCTTGAACTCGCGCATTTTTCATTGCAGCCTCCTCGAAGCAGCTTTATTTAGCATTTCCTTAGGGGGCGTGAAACAAGGTTCCCGGTGAGCAGCATGGGGGGGGGATGTTGGAGCATCATCTGAATTTAAAAACCGGTTTGGTTTTCTTCTGCGAGCTTGCAATGTGGAAAGATTGAACCATATTATCTTTGAACTTGCTTCAGAGACTGGTGTGCACAAATTGTATGAACTGTGTGCACAGATTAACGCCATTTTCCGTGATGCTGTTTTGTGTCTATATTTTAATGACGACGGTGTTTATTACCTGATTATTTGATACCGTATTGACTCCAGAAGATTATGATAGCGTTGCTGAGGACGCGGATGAGTTCTACTTAATGGCGGTATACTTTGGAATCTTGTTTCGCTCCACTGAAGGTGATGAGCAAGGTCTGATGTATTTCAGCAGGTCAACGATTTGATGTCTGGCCGGTAGAGAGTTAAAGAGAATTATGGAAAAAACAATGAAACTGGAAAATATCGAATTCCTGATAAATGGTAATGGCGAAGTAACACTGGGCAGATGTGGATATGTTCGCTGTGCAGCTACGGCCTCCGATGATGATCAGGGATTGGCAATGCTGGCTCGCAGACCGGGTGAATCGCTGTTGGAGTTATTGCAGCGACTGGATGCTGCTATCGAAGATGCCTACGAGCACAATATTTTTGCAGATGAGATTAACACATGATGGACTGGTGCGCATGAATAAATTGACGATATCGCTGGAGTACAAAGTTGATGTTGAGGCAGGAATATAATGCCAACCTGCCGGATTATCGCTGGTCCGAATGGGGCTGGAAAAACGACTTTTGCCATGGAGTACCTGCCTAG
>QILF01000130.1 GCA_003233235.1 Zetaproteobacteria bacterium | reverse complement strand
GAGTTATTTGCGTTGCGAGAAACGTATTGCTGATGCAAGCTTGATGGATGTAATATGGTTTGATGATTCCAAGAAAGAGAAATTACACTGCTATCTCAATAGCAGTGAGATGAAGCCGTATATGCACGCTCTGGAACGTACGGCAACACTCATTGACGGCTTTGAATCTCCCTTTGGCATGGAGTTGCTCGCCACGACAGACTGGCTTATTGCGAAAGAACACTGTGAAACTCAAATCGAAAGTTTGATGGAAGGCATGAAACATTGGACAGGCGGCCCTCAGGCGGCCAAACGTAAAGTCCGGCTATTTGATGCACGATCCATCTCTATTGCACTTGAACGACTTAATCAGGTTGTGATGCAGGGTGCATGAAAGTTTTTGAAGACTATTTCCAGTATCCGCCGCAGGTTTGGTATTGAAAGCAAGAATGCCGCGCAAACCTGTCAAGTGATTAAAGCTGCATTGGAGAAAGAGTGCATCAAAGTTGCCGATGTAGATCACCCAAGAGCAGGATACTTACCATATTGGGCATAAATAATTGTTTCTTGACCGTGTTTTGATTCTGGGCATTCAATGAATGCCAGGATTTAAAAAAGTGTATTTAAAAACAGTATGTTATGTAAATATTAGTTCTTGATTGGGTTTTGATTGCTATCATGAATCTAAAGAGATTCTGCTAGTCCAGTTTATTATCTAAGCAAAGAGTCACTTGCAAAAGTCGTGAGCGGCGATTTACAAAATGGAACCACCATTCACCTTATTCCAACTCAAAATCGCACTCGAAGTGGGATTGCAACTCATCCACCCAGACTTTTGCAAGTGGCTCCAAAGCATTCTCAATTTTTAAGCGTGGTTTAAATTGTGCTATAAACATAACTGTTGTGACCAAGAAAGAAACAAGGAAGGCTGTTAGGCTTTGGCGATGACTGATATGGATATTCAGATTCCCGATTTGTCGTATTTAAAGGGCGTGCGTGTGGTGGCGGCGATGAGTGGTGGTGTTGATTCATCGGTGATGGCGGCGTTGCTTAAGGATGCGGGCGCGGATGTCATCGGTATATTTCTCAACGTTTGGGACTATTCGCGCGATGAAGTGAGCCGCCACGGTTCTTGTTGTGCCACCGAGGATGCCTATGACGCGCGGCGTGTGGCAGCCCAGATTGGCATTCCCTACTACAGCATGGATATGCGCGAGCAGTTTCGCGATAATGTGATTGACCCGTTTATTGCCGATTATGAATCCGGGCGCACGCCGAATCCTTGCGAACGTTGTAATCGTTTTGTGAAATTCGGAGCCTTGCTTGATGCTGCCGATGAATTGGAGGCTGCGTTTGTGGCTACCGGTCACTACGTTCGTCGTGAAGATGATGCGGATGGCGTGCGTATTTTTCGTGGCGATGATATGCGTAAGGATCAGAGTTATTTTCTGGCTACGATTGATCGTCGGCAGGCTTCGCGCATTCTTTTTCCGGTTGGCAGTCTGCATAAAGATGGTACGCGCGCGCTGGCACGACGTTTCGGCCTGCTCACCGCCGAAAAGCACGAAAGTCAGGATATTTGTTTTATTCCGACCGGCGATCGCATTGAATTTCTCAAGCGCGAAGGTGCGAAAGCGGGTTTTGTGGCTGGTGATATCGTTGATAGTGCGGGCAACCGGCTGGGTCGCCACGAAGGTATTGCACATTTCACACTCGGACAGCGCAAGGGTTTGGGGCTTTCCGGTGGGCCGTGGCATGTGGTGGCGCTGGACGGGGTAACGGCACGCGTGGTGGTCGCGCACCCTGCCGAGGCGATGATTCACCGCGTTGAGGTGGGAGAATTGGCGTGGATTAGAGAACCGCGCTCTGGCGAGAAATTACAGGCCAAAGTGCGCTATCAGATGCCGCCAGCGGCATGTGCGATTGATAGCCGCGATAACGGGTTTGAGCTTCGTTTCGAACAGCCGCAAAAACCAACAGCTCCCGGTCAGGTGGCGGCAATTTATGCCGATGGCGAACTGCTTGGCGGCGGCATTGTACAAGCAGTGTATCGTGATGAGCCGACAGCTATTTAACACCGCGCCGGATTGGCTGGAAGCGCAACTGACGGAACCATTGCCGGGTATGCATACGGATGAGCAGCGCATGCGTTGGCTGATTGCGCTGGCGCGGAAAAATGTCGAGCGGCAGACCGGCGGGCCGTTTGCGGCTGCTATTTTCGATATGAATAGCGGGAAACTGATTTCGGCAGGCGTGAATCGTGTCGAGCCGCTCAATGCCTCCATTGCACATGCCGAGATGCTGGCGATTACCGGCGCGCAGCAGGTGCTGGGTAGTTTCAATCTTGCTGCGGACGGTCTGCCTGCCTGCGAACTGCTAACAAGCAGCGAACCCTGTGCAATGTGTTTCGGGGCGCTGCCGTGGTCGGGAATTCGCAGGCTTGTCTGCGGCGCACGTGCTGAGGATGCCGAACGCATTGGTTTTGATGAAGGGCCGAAACATCCCGACTGGATTGGTGAATTGGAGAGGCGCAGCATTGCAGTTCAACGTGATGTATGCCGAGAACAAGCGGTGGCTGTGCTCAACGATTATGTTGCTTCGGGTTGCACCATTTACAACGGTGGGAAGGGTGCTGAATTAGGGTCTGTTCACATAAAATCCGAACGAAGCGCTGCGTCCGAAATGAGGCCAGACAAGGCCCTGGAATGAACAGCGGTGTCATGAAGGGCGTATTGTTTGACTGGGCAGTATATTTGTAATCCACAAGTGAGGATGAAACGAAATTGTATGATGATTGATTCCATGCAATGTTTGGTGCTTGTCCAACAGGCTGTGTTCTAAGCTTGGTGCGTAATAAGAAACGGAAAACAGAAACGGGAAACTTGCAGTCTGCGGGGGGGTGATTAGAGTGCCGAACCTCGCGTATCAGGCGCGTGCAATTGAATAGGGAGTTTTAATATGGGTATTGAACGCACACTTTCGATTATTAAGCCGGATGCTGTCGGTAAAAATGTTATCGGTGACATTATTCGCCGTTTCGAGGAAAATGGTTTGTCGGTGATTGGCATGCGCATGACGCAGCTTTCCGCAGCCGAGGCAGGGCGCTTTTACGCCGTGCATGAAGGTCGGCCTTTTTATAAAGACCTGTGCGCGTTTATGAGTTCAGGGCCGGTTCTGGCGATGGTGCTGGAAGGTAAGAATGCGGTGCTGCTCAATCGCGAGCTGATGGGCGCAACCAACCCCAAAGAAGCCGAAGCAGGCAGTATTCGTGCCGACCATGCCGATTCAATTGATGCCAATGCTGTGCATGGTTCCGATTCGAATGAAAATGCGGCAATTGAAATCGCTTTCTTCTTCGCCGATCTTGATCTGCACAGCCGCCGCTGATTGATTCTCTTCCGGTGAGCGATAAACATCCGCAACAGAGCGGCAAGCCAATGGTTGAAAAGGTTGCCGCGCCGGTTCCCGAGCAAATTCGTGTTCGTCGGGAGAAGCTGAGCCGTCTGCGCGAGCAGGGCGAGGCTTATCCGAATAGTTGGCGCGTCGATCATTTGGTCGCCGATATTCAGCAGCGTTATGCCGATGTGGATGCCGGACAGTTTGAAGCTACGGATGAGGCGAATCGCGAAACGGTGCGTGTGGCCGGACGCATGATGGCGCATCGGGTGATGGGAAAATCAAGTTTTGTGCAGATTCAGGATGGCAGTGGTTCTATTCAGCTATTCTTGAATCGCGATGCGCTGGGCGAAGATATTTATAATCCAAGTAAAAAATGGGATTTAGGTGATATTATCGGTGCCGAAGGAACGATGTTCCGTACCCGTACAGGTGAGCTTTCGGTTCGGGTTTCTCACTTGCAGCCGATTAGTAAATGCCTGCGGCCACTACCGGAAAAATGGCACGGATTGAGCGATAAAGAAACGCGTTACCGTCAGCGTTATGTAGATTTGATGGTTACGCCGGAATCACGCGAGGTGTTTCGCACGCGTTCGAAATTGCTGTCGATGTTGCGTTCCGGATTGGAAAAACGCGGTTTCATGGAAGTCGAAACACCGATGCTGCAGGTGCAGCCGGGTGGTGCGGCGGCACGACCTTTTATTACCCACCACAATGCGCTGGACATGGATATTTATTTGCGTATTGCGCCGGAATTGTATTTGAAACGCTTGCTGGTCGGTGGTTTTGAGCGGGTATTTGAAATCAACCGCAATTTCCGCAACGAAGGGCTGGATGCGACGCACAATCCGGAATTCACCATGGTTGAATTTTATCAGGCCTATGCCGATGTAAATGATGCGATGAACAACACCGAGGCGCTGATTTGCGATATGGCTGCTGGTCTCGGCATGCGTGAAGTGGAATGGGACGGTGTGATGGTGCGTCTGGACAAGCCGTTTAAGCGTATTCGTATGGACGAGGCGGTATTTGAAAAACGCCCGGACCTGCGCGGGCATGCTGAAGACAAGGGCTTGCTGGCGACGGTGTGTTTGCAGGAAATCGAAGCTTTTAAACCGTTAATTACCTGGAAAGCAGGGCATTATCTGGCTGCACTTTTTGAAGAACTGGTCGAGTCCAGTCTGGAGCAACCCACCTTTGTAACCCACTACCCGGTGGATATTTCACCACTGGCACGGCGCAATGCCGAGGAGCCGTATTTCACGGATCGTTTCGAGTTGATGATTGCCGGTAAGGAAATCGCCAACGGCTTTTCCGAGTTGAATGATCCGGATGACCAGCGGGCACGGTTTGTAGCACAGGCACAGGCCAAAGCGGCTGGCGACGAAGAAGCCAGCGGTGTGGATGAGGATTATCTGCGTGCACTGGAATACGGTATGCCCCCGGCTGCCGGTGTTGGTATCGGTGTAGATCGGCTGGTGATGATGTTCACCGGGCAGCATTCTATTCGCGATGTGTTATTGTTTCCGCATATGCGTCCAGAGCAGATATAAACATCCGTTCGGCGAGGGGGTAGACCATGCTGGCGAGCAGCATTATGCAGAAACCGGTAGTCATTCATAACGATGCACATGTGAAATACGCGCTCGATAAGATGCGCGAAACAGGACATCGTCTTCTACCGGTAGTGGATAAAGAGAATCATATTGCAGGGTTGTTTTCAATGCAGTCGGTGATTGCGCATCTGGTTCCCGATTATATTGTCAGCGGTGATCTGGATGATATTCCCTACGCGCCGGATTTCGGCCTGCTGCGCAAGCATTACGACGCAGTGAAAGGTTTGCAGGTATCCGAACTGATGGGCGAGAAGGCGTTTGTTGTCAAACCGGAGGAGTCGCTACTGTCGGTCGCTGCGGCACTGGTGACGCATGCCATCTCTGATTGTGTGCTGGTTACCGATAGTACGGATGTTCTCGTCGGTATTATTACCCCGACGGATGTGCTGGAACGCTTGCGCAGCATGCACACGGACGAGGCACACGT
The DNA here is from genome assembly GCA_003233235.1 of Zetaproteobacteria bacterium. Classification (GTDB taxonomy): domain Bacteria; phylum Pseudomonadota; class Zetaproteobacteria; order Mariprofundales; family Mariprofundaceae; genus UBA1543. Next base: position 13,719 of record QILF01000130.1, on the reverse strand, counting down.
TGACTGAAGGTTCACATACAATGCATGTGCTTTTCGGACTTGATCCGGTTTGGGTGGCTATCAGTATTTTACTGGCCGTTTATGCGGCGATCATGATGGAAAAGTTTAATCGCGCGGTGCTTTCGCTGTTGGGCGCTGGTTTGATGATTCTTGCCGGTGTGTTGACACAGGAAAGTGCTGTGAACGGCATTGATTTCAATACCATCGGCCTGCTAACCGGCATGATGGTGATTGTCGCCATCAGTCAGAAAACCGGCATGTTTCAATACGTAGCGATTCGCGCAGCCAAGGCCGCAGATGGGGAACCATGGGGCATTCTGGTCATGTTGTCGGTGGTGACAGCAGTGTTTTCAGCGTTTCTGGATAATGTAACGACGGTATTGCTGATTGCGCCGGTTACGTTGCTGATTACCGATGCGCTTGGTGTGAAACCGTATCCTTTTCTTTTTGCGCAGATTCTGGCTTCCAATATCGGTGGTACGGCGACCCTGATCGGTGATCCGCCGAACATCATGATCGGCTCGCAGGCGCATCTGAGTTTTTATGATTTTCTGGTTAATCTGGCACCGATTATTCCGGTTATATTTATTGTGACGCTGATCGCCATCTGGTTCATGTTCGGGCGCTCCATGCATGCTTCTGATGAGGCGCGCGAACTGGTGATGGCTTTTAACGAACGGGAAGCGATTAAGGATGTTCCCCTGTTGAAAAAGAGCCTGCTGGTGCTGGCACTGGTGATATTCGGCTTTACCGTCGCGCATAATGTGCATTTGGAGCCTGCGACCATTGCTTTGTTCGGTGCGGCGCTGCTGCTGCTATTGCAGACATGGGGCGGTGATTTGCACACCAAAGACAAGGCGTTTGAAGGTATTATGGCCGAGGTGGAATGGACGACGATTTTTTTCTTCGTCGGTTTGTTTATTGTCGTTACCGGTGTCGAGCATGTCGGGATAATCGGCTGGCTTGCTGAACGGACGTTGGCGTTGACTGGTGGTGATTTCAACGCCACGGCGGCGGCGATTTTGTGGATTTCAGCGTTTGCTTCATCGGCGATTGATAATATTCCGTTCGTGGCGACGATGATTCCGATGATTGAGAATATGGCTCCTGCTTTTGGCGGTGATCAGGCGATTATTCCGTTGTGGTGGGCGCTGGCTCTCGGTGCGTGTCTGGGTGGTAACGGTTCACTGATTGGTGCTTCTGCGAATTTGATTGTCGCTGGTTTTGCGCAACGCGCCGGGCATCCGATTGCCTTTATGCAGTTTATCAAACACGCTTTCGGGCTGATGCTGATTTCCATCGTTATTGCACATATTTATCTTTATTTTCGATACTTGATGCCATGAAGCGTTATGAACTGATGCTTGCCGCGCGCTATCTGCGTTCCAGACGCGACGAGCGGTTTGTTTCGCTGATAAGCTGGAGTTCGGGGATTGGCGTAGCGATTGGTGTAGCGGCGTTGATTGTCGTATTATCGGTCATGTACGGGTTCGATGTGGAATTAAAAAACCGCATTCTCGGTTTTTCCTCGCATATTGATATACAGGGACCGGATGATTATTTGCAGGGCTGGCAGGGTTGGCTGAAAAAAGTAGAGGCGGTTGATTCGGTCAAGCGTGCCGGGCCGTATATTTCGACACCGGTGATGGCTGTGCATGGTTCGCGTGCGACTGGCGTGATGCTCAAAGGTGTGGATGTGGCACGCGAGCAGGATGTTGCAGCGCATATGGTGGCAGGCGATTTTTCGGCACTGACACGTGGCAATCCTTTCAAAGTGGTGCTCGGCAAGGATCTCGCGCATAAGTTGAATGTACGCACTGGTGATCGTGTTAATTTAGTGTCTCCGGCTGCCGGTGTGACACCTTCCGGCATGGCCCCGCGCATGCGTGCGTTTGAAGTGGCCGGTATTTTTAATTCGGGATTTTATGAATACGACATCGGACTGGTGATTGCACCACTGGCCGCAGTGCAGCGTTTGAATCGTCTGGGTGACCGGGTGACCGGAATCGAAGTGCATCTGAATAATCGCGATCAGGCGCGACAGGTCGCACGTAAAATAGCTGCCGTTTTGCCTGCCGGTGCATGGATTCGCGATTGGATGCAACAGCACCATTCCTTCTTTCGGGCGCTCAAAATGGAACGCGTGGTGATGGGTGTGATTCTGTCGCTAATTGTGCTGGTGGCTGTTTTTAATATGGTGGCATCGCTGGTTATGGTGGTCATGGAACGGCGCAAGGAAATCGCTATTTTGAAAACAATCGGCGCGACGCATGCTTCGGTGATGCGGGTGTTTTTATTCATGGGCGCGATTTTAACGACTTGCGGAACCTTGCTGGGTGCAACGTTCGGCCTCCTGCTGGCTTGGAAGTTGGATGCACTGCTGGCTTGGATACAGCAGGTGACCGGGATCACGATATTGTCCGGAGACGTCTACTACATTGACCATGTGCCTTCAATTATTGATGTTTCTGCTGTGGTTACCGTGGTTCTTGTAAGTCTGCTCATGGGGCTGGGGGCGACGTGTTATCCGGCTTGGCGTGCGGCCAATGTGCCACCGGCGGATGCGCTACGTTATGAGTAAATTTTCGCTCTTCGGTGCAGGCAAGCCACTTGTCGGTAAGCGTTTGCGCAATGCGGCGAGTCAGGCGCTTCTGGCTGGTGATTATACGAAAGCACTGTCCTTGTTTGTTCAATGTCACGAAGAAACACCGGATGATTTGCGTATTTACGCAAAAGTGGCCGAACTCAGGGAAAAAACCGGCGATGTGGGTGGTGCAGTAGCGGATTACAGCCATATTGCGCGTACTTATGCTGTCGATGGTTATGTTGTGCAGGCGATTGCTATCAATAAACTTATCTTGCGTATTGATCCGCAGCAGACAGCGGTTCAGGAAAGCCTGAAAACACTTTCCGGAAAACGCGGTTCTCCATCTGCCGACAAACTGCGTGCAGGTCTAGCGAATACCCCCTTACTATCCGGCATGTCCGGTGAACAGCTCGCATCTTTTATTGATTCTCTGGAGCTTCGCAATATTGATGCCGGTGAAAATATTTATAAATTCGGTGAGCCGGGCGAACACTTATACATGATAGGTATGGGCAAGGTTGCATTGCTGGCAATGGATGCTCAGGGCGGAAAGAAGGTGTTTTCACGTCTTAAGGAAGGCGATTTTTTCGGTGAACGGGCTTTTATGTCGCGCATTGAACATGTGGATGAGGCGATGGCTGAAAATGAGTGCACGATTCTGCTTATTGAGCGCGCTACTTTCGACGCATGGGTAGAACAGCATCCGGAAGTGCGCACAACCGTCGAGGATTTTTATAGACGGCGGGTGCTCAAACGTGTGCTGGCGATTACGCCGATGTTCGAGGGTGTTCCGGCAGATATGCGCATGGCATTGCTTGATAAATTCACGTTACGCGTTTTTGAAGACGGCGATGTTATTATTCGCGAAGGTGATGCGGGCGATACGTTATATCTGATTCGTTCCGGCACGGTGGTTGTTAAATTACCCGGTTCCGACGATGAACAGCATTTGCTTGTGACGCTTGGTGAAGGTGAATTTTTCGGAGAAGTAGCGTTGCTTACCGGTCGCCCGCGTACGACGACGATTCATGCCAAGGGTCAGGTTGAGCTGATGGAGTTGTCGCGTGCTGATTTTGAAGCGATTTCCGGTGAATATCCGAGTGTGAACGAGATTCTACAGACCTATCTGCGCAAGCGTGCGAAGGAAACGATTGATACGTTACGTCTCAATCCGAAGAAAACATGAGTGAAGCGATTTCCATGCCTGAGGTCTTGTTACAGGTGACAGATGTGCATAAATCTTTTGCTGCGCCCGGTGGTGAAATTCATGTATTGAACGGCGTGGATATGCAGGTGGCGGAGCAGGAATTTGTTGCTATCGTCGGCCAGTCGGGTTCGGGTAAGAGCACGCTGTTGCATGTATTGGGTACGCTGGAGGCGGCGGATGCCGGTGAGGTGCTGCTCGATGGCAATTCGTTATTCGATCTTTCAGATGCAGAGATGGCGGCGTTGCGTAACCGGCATATCGGCTTTGTATATCAGGCGCATCATTTGATTCCTGAATTAACGGCATTGGAAAATGTCATGATGCCGCTACTGGTGCGTGGTGAGACGAAGCAGACGGCATCGGAGCGCGCACTTAACCTGCTTGACCGGCTCGGACTTGCCGGACGCACCAGCCATCGACCGGGTCGTCTTTCCGGTGGCGAGGCACAACGGGTAGCAGTGGCGCGCAGTTTGGTCGGCAAGCCGCGTTTGTTACTTGCCGATGAGCCAACGGGTAATCTTGACGAGCATACGGCGGAAGATGTTTTTTTGGCTATGCGGCAGTTATGTCGTGAGGAACGAGCCGCAGTATTGATGGTGACGCACAGTGCTGCTTTGGCTTCTGCCTGTGACCGGCAATTGCTTTTGCACGAAGGAAGCATTCAGGATACTCCGAAAAACCTTTGACATTCCAATGAGTTCCAGTTAATATCACAAGTTGTTTCTAGGTAAATCGTCTAATCGTTCGTAATATTAAGACTATGGGCCTGTAAATTCAATCTATGGAGGGTTTGTTGACCAAAGCTGAAATAGCAACGCTGGTGCATGATCATGTCGGATTGTCCAAGAAAGAGTCCGGGCAAATTGTTGAATCCGTACTTAATCTGATTCGTCAGACGCTTGAGCGTGGTGAAGATGTGAAGCTGTCCGGTTTCGGGCACTTTATGGTGCGCAGTAAACATGCACGTCGTGGTCGCAACCCCAAAACAGGTGATGAGATTACCATATCCTCGCGCAGTGTCGTTACTTTCCGGGCCAGCCATCTGCTTAAGCAGAAGGTTGCAGGAGATTCTGAATGAAACGTCAGGTGCAGACCTTACGCAAAGCCGGGGTACAGATTCCAGATTTGCCGGACAAACTTTTCTTTGCCATTCGCGAAGTAAGCGAGCTTTGCGAAATTGAGCCGCATGTGCTGCGCTACTGGGAGACCGAATTTCATCATATCAAGCCGGTCAAGAAGAGCGGCAATCGTCGCTTTTACAGGCAGCGCGATATTTATTCCATTTTACAGATTAAACACCTTCTCTATGATCTGAATTTCACCATCAAAGGTGCCAAGAAGCGCCTTCAGCAAGGTGATATGGATCAACTTGTCGATCAGAATTCATCACAGGAAACGCTCAGACGCATTCGTCAGGAGCTGGCCTCCATCTTACAGTTGCTGGATAGCTGATTTTTCCTTGTTTATCATGTACCGATGATCCGGGACGTAGCGCAGCCTGGTAGCGCACCAGTCTGGGGGACTGGTGGTCGCCGGTTCGAATCCGGCCGTCCCGACCATTTCACAAAAATCGAATTCATGCTGTCTTTGCAGATGAAATGCAGATGAAGCGGCAGGATTCGACGTTGGCTTTTGAGCGACCTCGTCGCCGGATGCTGGAAAGTCAGATTATGGCGCGTGGGATTAGCGATGCGCGCGTATTGGATGCCATGCTGCAAGTGCCGCGTCATATGTTTGTGGATGCCGCTCTGGCCAGCCATGCATATCAGGATTCCGCCCTGCCGATCGGTGAGGGGCAAACCATATCTCAACCGTATATGGTGGCCAGAATGAGCCAGCTTCTGGAGTTGCAAGGGCACGAACGTGTGCTTGAAATTGGCACGGGCTGCGGTTATCAGACGGCTGTGTTATCGCGTCTTTGCCGTCGCGTTTATAGCATCGAACGCATATCCAGCTTATCGGAGCGGGCGCGTAAGAATCTACGTGCTGCACGGCATGCCAATGTGATGCTCAAATGTGCTGACGGTACGCAGGGTTGGGAAGAATATGCACCTTTTGATGCCATACTGGCGGCTGCCGGAGGCAGTGAAATCCCTACTGCATGGGTTTCCCAATTGTGCGACGGAGGAGTGTTGATTATGCCGCTGGGGCGCGCTGGCGCACATGTCTTGATTCGTTTGCGTAAGCGGGGAAATGAATTGATTGAAGAACGCTTTGACGACTGCTCTTTTGTGCCGCTGGTGGCCGGAGACGGAGCGTAATGCGATGCAACTGATGCAGCTTCTCAAACCGCGATGGTTGCGGCGTTGTTACGACTGGACGCTATCTTGGGCGGATCATCCACAGGCACAGGTGGCGCTTTTTCTGATTGCCGTGATTGAAGCGAGCGTGTTTCCTATTCCTCCCGATATTCTGTTGCTGGCCTTGGCACTGGGTCGTCCGCAACTGGGCCTGAGACTGGCGGCAATCAGCACCGCAGGCTCGCTGCTTGGCGCGTGCATCGGTTATCTTATCGGGATGCTGTTATTTGTCAGTGTGGCGCAGCCGTTACTTGAATTCTATGGCGCTATGGCACAGTTCGAGCATGTTCAGGCGTTGTTTCGTACGTACGGATTGTGGGTCGTTCTGGTGGCTGGATTTTCACCGATACCTTTTAAGGTTGTAACCATTTCGGCTGGCGCATTCGGTTTGCCGTTTCTCGGTTTTGCGCTGGCTACGTTGTTGTCCCGTGGTGCGCGTTTTTTTCTGGAAGGCGCGATATTGCGCTGGGGTGGAAGTCGCTTGCGGGTTTTGTTGGAGCGCCATTTCGAATGGTTGACTATTGCTGTTGTGCTACTCGTTGCGGCAGGCTTTGTGTCATTATGGCTGCTGCATTGAAAACGCTTCTCATTTGTTTGCTGCTGGTTCTTTCCGGCTGCTTTAAAACTGTGGTGCCGTTCATACCGCAGCATGCCGCATATGCTACGTATCAGGTTCGTTCCGGTGACACACTGGGCAGCATTGCCAAGAAGCATGCGTTGGATTATCAAATACTGGCGCGGCGCAATCATTTGCGTTCGCCGTTTACCATTTATATCGGCCAGCGGCTTTATTTGTGGCGTGAGGCTCCCAAATCGACTTATTTACCGATGCCCAAGGCGCGTACAAAAGCGCGTAAACAATTGCGCAAGAAAACAAAAACACACAAGCGGAAAGCGGTTAAAAAAACATCCCGCGCGGTACATAAAGGCAAGGTAAGCTTGCATTGGCCGTTGCGTGGCAAAGTGACCAGTAAATTTGGCAGACGTCACGGGCGACCACACGACGGCATAGATATTGGTGGCAAAGAAGGCGCACCTGTGCGTGCAGCAGCGGCTGGCGAGGTGGTCTATGCCGATCATCGTCTGACCGGTTACGGGAATCTGATTATTGTCCGTCACAGCCATGATATGTTCACTGCCTATGCCCATAACCAGCGAAATCTTGTACGTAAAGGGCAGCGGGTGAAACGTGGCGATGTGATTGCCCGTGTCGGTCATACAGGTCGTGCCACCGGCCCGCATTTGCATTTCGAGGTGCGTCGCGGGCCGACACCTGTGAATCCGATTGTTTATTTGCCAAGGCGCTGATTTGGCACTCGCGGCGATTGTCATTTGCATTGCCGGAAGTGGCGGCTCATATTTAAGCCGGAATTTGCGGAGGAACTTGTGACAACGGTGAGCAGTGTGGACTCGATGACCTTGTATATGCGTGAAATCTCGCGTTACGATTTGCTGACGCCAGAAGAAGAGGTGAATTTGGCGCGTGCGATTGCCAAGGGCAGTGAGGCGGCACGCCTGCAGATGATTAATGCCAATCTGCGGCTGGTCGTCAAAATTGCGCGTCGCTACATGCATCGCAACGTACCGCTGGGCGACTTGATTGAGGAAGGGAATATCGGTTTGATGCGTGCGGTGGAAAAATTCGATGATGCGCACGGTTGCCGTTTTTCCACCTACGCGACATGGTGGATTCGCCAATCTGTGGAACGGGCAATCATGAATCAGGCACGTACTATTCGTTTGCCGGTGCATATCGGCAAAGAGTACAACGCGATGATGCGTGCCAGCGGCTGTTTGCGCGCGGAATTTCAACGCGATCCGACGGATCATGAAATTGCCGAGCGCATGGGTAAAACCGAGCAGCGTATTCAGGATCTACAGGGTGCGAATCAGTTTATGGAAAGTGCCGATGTGCTGTTGCACGACGAAGGTGATTTTACGCTCTACGATGTGACTGAAGACGAGCATGCCACACAGCCGGACGAGCATCTCAATGCCAGTATTCGTGCCGATATGCTGGATAACTGGCTTTCACAGCTTTCCGATAAAGAGCGTGAAGTGGTGGTATTGCGTTTCGGTCTGGATGGTGATCACGATGTGTGGACACTGGAAGCGGTCGGTCGGCATATGGGCGTGACCCGCGAACGGGTCCGGCAGGTTCAGGTTGGTGCTTTGCAGGCACTGCGTGGTATGATTGAAAAACAGCATGTACAACCCGAGGAGATATTATGACATCAAGACAGGCTTTAGATTTGCGCGATTACATCCGCGACATACCGGATTTCCCGAAGCCGGGAATTATTTTTAAAGACATCACACCATTGCTGGCCGACGGTGATGCATTTTGCGCCACGATTTCCGAAATGGCCTGCCATGTGCCGCGAGAAACCGATGCGCTGGTTGGCATCGAATCGCGCGGTTTTATATTTGGTGCAGGTCTGGCGCAGCAGATGTGTATCGGTCTTGTGCCGGTGCGAAAGCCGGGTAAATTGCCCGCCGATATACACAGCATTGAGTATGAACTGGAATATGGTGTGGACCGGTTGGAAATCCACCGCGATGCACTTTCGTCGGGGCATAAGGTGGTGATTGTTGATGATTTGCTGGCCACTGGTGGAACCGTGCGCGCGACTGTCGATCTTGTACGTCAATTGGGTGCGGAGGTTGTTGCTTGTTTGTTTGTGGTCGAATTGCTGGCGCTGGGCGGCAGGGAGAAGATTCCTGATGTGCCGACGTACAGTTTGATTACCTATGAATAATAGGTTTCGCAGGTGAATCGGCCGGGGTGCGGAGGCAGGCATGCGACGCTATGCTTCGCGCTTTCACGCCCTCGTAGCTCAGATGGATAGAGCGGCTGCCTCCTAAGCAGCAGGCCACAGGTTCGACTCCTGTCGAGGGCACCATTTCACGCTCTGTACTATTTTTTTACATTGCTGATGATTATTTTGTGCTGTAATGCTTTTCCCATGCGTCCAAAGAGTCGAATTCAATGCCCAGTTTTTTGAGTTCGCCATCGTGGATGTCATAAATCAGGCCGATAACCGTGATTTTCTGGCCGCGTTTCCATGCTTCGCGAATAATGGTGTTGCGGCAAATATTGTGCACTTGTGCTTCTACATTCAATTCGGAGAGGCGATCCCAGCGTTCTTTTTCGCTGAGATTATCAAGTTCCGCAGCATGACGATGGTAAATGAAACGAACCTGATCCAGCCACAGGTCCACCGGCTGGATGCCGCTGTGCGACATGGCAGCGCGCACACCGCCGCAGCCGTAATGGCCACAGACGACAATATTCGGCACGTTTAATTCGTCGATTGCATATTCGAGAACGGCCAGGCTGTTAAGGTCGTTGGTAGCAAACAGATTGCCGATATTGCGATGCACAAAAACCGAACCCATCGGCAGACTGACCAGCTGATCCGGGCCAACCCGCGAATCGGCACAGCCGATCCATAACAATTCGGGTTTCTGGTTTGCCGAAGCTCGTTTGAAATACGTCGGGTCTTCTTTTTTCTTATCACGAGCCCATTTTTTATTGGCCGCGAGCATTTGTTTGATGGTTGTCATGTTTCGATACTAGGGCCTGTTCACATAAAATCCAAGCGTAGCGACGATGCCATTTTTGGGGCGTGGCAAGGCATGTTGAGGGTAATGTGCTGCATGCACATGAGCGAAACATAACGCAGGAGCGACCAAAAATGGCCCGTCCCGCAGGGCTGTGACCGAAGGAAATGCCCGTGGTGCGTCCGAAATGAGGCCATACGGCGTTGCTCGTCGTTCATTTGGATTTACCAAACTTCCCTCCTCGCGCCTTGTCTGGCCTCATTTCGGGCGCAGCGCTTCGTTCGGATTTTATGTGAACAGGCCCTAGGCCAGCAGGGCGTTGATTTCATCCCCTGAATAACTCTTCGGGAGGCGAGCTCCGAGACGTGACACAATTTGTGCTGCGGCATGGCTGCCGAGATGACCTGCCTGCTGCCATGAAAGCCCGTTGGTGATGCCGTAAAGCACGCCGGCGGCATACATATCACCAGCTCCGGTGGTATCCACGGCCTGCACCGGCACACTCTCTACTGCAATTACTTCGCTTTCGTGCATCAGGATGGAGCCGTTACTGCCTAGGGTAAGGGCGACGTTTTCGGCGTGTTTGTGGATAGCTTGTGCGCAATCCACGGGGTCGTTAAAGCCGGTCAGCGCGCGTGCTTCCTGTTCGTTACAAAACAGCAAATCGACCGGCCCCTCAATGAGTTCGATGAACTGATCGCGGAATAAATCAATCAAAAACGGGTCGGAAACCGTCAGTGCCACTTTCACGCCCTGTGCCTTGGCCAGTTCAATGGCTTTCAGGGCGGCGGCACGCGTCGAATCACCCGTGAAAAGATAGCCTTCGATATATACATATTGGGCCTTGCCGATTTCAGCGGCGCTGATGTCCTCCGGGCCGAGGCTGGCGGAGACGCCGAGATGGGTGAGCATGGTGCGCTGCGCATCCGGAGTAATCAGCACCACGCAGGAGCCGGTTTGCCCTGCACTGGCCGAAACATCAATGGCGATGCCGAGTTTGCGCATTTCGGCAAGATATTGTGTACCAAAATCATCGCCGCTGACCTTGCAGGCATAGGCTGCTTTGCCACCGAAATCGGCGATGCCGACGATGGTATTGGCTGCCGATCCGCCGGAGCAGCGATTTACAGGATGATCGGAAAGCTTATCCAGCACATATTTTTGCTGCGCTTCCTCGCTGAGGGTCATGATACCTTTTTCGACACCGATAGCGTCCAACACACTATCGTCACACTGCACCTGTAAATCCATAATCGCGTTACCTACGCCGTAAACATCGTATGCCATTGATTTCATTCCTTTTTTAGAGCTAAGATGAGGTTTGTCCCGCAACAGTCATGCCATCAATGGCTATGCTGGGCACGGCGGTAGAGCCGAACCATGTTATATCGCTGCCGACATGGCGAATGCCTTTAAATATATCCGGCAAATTTCCGGCAATGGTAATTTCTTGAACCGGACGGGTAATTTTGCCGTTTTCGATGACAAATCCGCTTGCGCCACGTGAATAATCGCCGGTGACACCATTCACGCCGAAACCAATCAATTCACAGACCAGAAGTCCGTTACCAATATCGCGCAGCATTGCCTCCTGCGTTAAATCGCCCGCTTGTATGAGAAGATTGGAGCAGCCGATACTTATATCACCGGTCAGACCACGGCGCGCATGCCCGCCGGGCGTGACATTCAGACGTTTGGCCGCGTAACGGTCAGTTAGAAAACCCTGCAATATACCGCCGTCGATAATTTTCATGTCCCGGCAGCGCGTACCTTCGCCATCGAATAAGCGGTTGGCCAGTCCCTGAGGGTGATCACAATGGTCGGTAATGTACACAAATTCAGGAAAAATCATTTCGCCAACGGCATCGGCAAGAAAGGAACGTTGTTGCAGAATAGCACGTCCGTTTATGGCAGCGGTAAGATGGCCAAGCAGCGATGCAGCGACGCGTGGCTCGAAAATCACCGGCATGCTGCCGCTTTCCATGCCGCTTGCGCCGAGCCGTGCCACAGTTCGTTGTGCTGCTTCTTCACCGATGTCGCGTGCCGAACGCAATGCATCGCCGGTGAATTTTCGATCCCATGCATAATCACGCTGCATGCCATCGTCATTTTCATCGTTATTCTCTCCGGCAATCACCGAAGCACTCAACGAAGCTGATGTTTTTTCGTAAGCGGCGGTAAATCCATCGCTGCTGGCGTAGGCGACGCGCACCCTACCGAAACCTGCTTCCGCGCCTTCGCTGTTGCTGATTTTACTGGAAAAATCAAGCGCCGCCTGTTCGCAATCGAGTGCTGCATCGCGGGCCGCATCAATGCTCCATACCGTTTCTGCCGTCGGGTGTTGGCGTTGCCAGTTTTCCAGTTCAGCGGCATCGGGATGCGTTGCACCGATTGGCGGCACGGCATCCGGGTCGGCTTCTGAAATACGCGACATGCTCATCACCTGTTCGACAAGCCGCGTCAGTCCGGTTTGCGAAATATCGGAGCTTGATGCACTGGCAAAAGCGAGCGTATTGCCCTGCGTAGATGTTTTTTCAACAAAAACGCGCAAACCGATGCCGCGTGAATCCTCGTGCTCAACCGATTCGACCTTGCCGTGTCGCACACGTAGCGAATCGCCGCAATCGGACACACTCAACGCATCGGCACTGTGCGCACCGGCGCGTACGGCCATGTCGGTCAGTTGTTGCGCGGCCTGTTCAAAAGATTGTTCAAGTGGCTGTTCAATCGACTGTCCGGGCTGTTTCATGTTTCGGAGCCTCCGACAATCAAATCATCAATGCGAATCGTCGGTAGGCCGACACCAACCGGCACACTCTGACCATCTTTGCCACAGGTGCCGACACCGGGGTCGAGTTCGAGGTCGTTGCCAATCATGGATACCTTCTTCAGCACCGAAGGGCCATCGCCGATCAGCGTCGCACCTTTGACCGGGCTGATGATTTTGCCCTTTTCGACCAGATACGCTTCGCTGGTGGTGAATACGAATTTTCCGGAAGTGATGTCCACCTGCCCGCCGCCGAAATTGACCGCATAAATACCGCGATCCAGTGAGGCGAGAATATCATCCGGCGCATCGTTGCCGGCGAGCATGAAGGTGTTGGTCATGCGTGGCAGTACCGGATGTGCATACGATTCGCGGCGACCGTTTCCCGTCGGTTGCATGCCCATCAGCCGTGCATTTTGCCGGTCTTGTAAATAGCCGGTGAGAATACCGTCTTCAATCAACGTGGTGCGTTGTGTCGGGGTTCCCTCATCGTCGATATTCAGTGAACCGCGCCGCTCTGAAATTGAGCCGTCATCTACCACAGTCACACCTTTTGCAGCGACCTGTTTGCCGATTTGCCCGGCAAAAGCGGAGGTTTTTTTGCGGTTAAAATCACCTTCCAATCCGTGGCCGATGGCTTCGTGTAATAAAATACCGGGCCAGCCGGGGCCGAGCACCACCGGCATCGAACCGGCAGGTGCGGGTACGGCATCCAGATTGAGCAGGGCGATACGAACGGCTTCGCGGGTCAGCCGTTCGGCCTCCTCGCCTTGCAACATGCGCTGCAAGCCGAATCGTCCGCCACCGCCTGCCGAACCGGTTTCGCGGCGGCCATCCTGTTCGACGACGACGGAAATATTCAGCCGCACCAGCGGGCGTGCATCGTGCAGTTCAGCACCGTCCATGCGGATGATGTGAATGTTTGAGAATGATGCGGATACATTGGCGAACACCTGAACCACGCGTGCATCAAGGCTGCGTGCAAAGCCGTCGAGGCGCTCCAGAAGTGCTTTGCGTTCGAGCATATTTGCCGATTCAGCCGGGTTTTGCGATTGGTATAGCGCATGTTTCGCAGGTTCTGCATGCACAGCGATCGGCGCGCGTGTTTCTGATTCTCCGGCAATGGCGCGTGCGGCGCGTGCGGCATCCATTAATGCGGCAGGCTCCAAACGGTCGGTATAGGCGTGGCCGGCAGCTTCGCCTTTGATGACGCGTGCACCAATTCCCTGATGTGTGCTGGCGGAAACGTGTTTAACGCGCCCTTCCTCCAGCGCCAGCGATTCGTTTTGCACAT
>QILF01000098.1 GCA_003233235.1 Zetaproteobacteria bacterium | reverse complement strand
AATGATAGAGCGATGCGGCATCGTCGATGTTGCGCTGGCCCTCATCCTCAAGATCGCGCTCACCGCCGATGGCCCAACCATTATCGCCCTGAAAACCTTCCGGCCACCAGCCATCAAGAATACTCAGATTTGGCACGCCGTTCATCGCCGCTTTCATGCCTGAAGTACCAGATGCCTCCATCGGACGAATCGGGTTATTCAGCCACACGTCAACACCGGAGGTCAGATAACGACCCAATGTCATATCATAGCCTTCCAGCATCAGGATACGACCGACAAACTCCGGCTTACGGGCCATTTCGTGAATGCGGCGGATAAGCTCCTGACCGGGATGATCGGCGGGATGTGCCTTGCCTGCAAACAGGAAAATAATCGGTTGCTCCTGATTGCTGAGCAGTTCGCGCAGTTTTTCTTCATCCTGAAAAAGCAACGTCGCACGTTTGTAAGTGGCAAAACGACGTGCGAAACCGACAACCAGTGTGCGAACATCAAAATTTGCCGTCATCGCCTGCACCAGATGAGCACTGTCACCATTGCGTTTGGCCTGCCGTTCCAACTGCTCACGCACATATTGCAACATGCGCTGTTTGTTGGTCTGGTGGATGCTCCAATAAAGATAATCCGGAATATCATTGATATTGCGCCAGTAATCCGGGTCCAGCAACTGGCCGCGCCACTGGCCGCCGAGATGCTGATTGAAAGCGTTAATCCATTCAGGTGCCAGCCATGTCGCTACATGCACACCATTGGTCACCGAGGTAACGGGATTTTCTTCCGGTTGCAAATCCGGCCACATCGACTGACAAATCTGTGAACTTACTTCGCCGTGCAACTTGGCAACGCCGTTAATATAAGCCGCACCGTGAATCGACAACGCCGTCTGATTGAATCCGGTCGCGCCATGCCCGAAATCGCCGTGGCCCATGGCATGCAACTGTTTCATGTCCATACCCAGTTCTTTAGCAAAACCGCTCATGTGGCTATCAAACAAATCCAACGGGAAAATATCATGCCCTGCAGGAACCGGCGTATGGGTGGTAAACACAGTGCTGGCGCGCACCACTTCCAACGCCACGTCGTAACTCAAACCGGCATCAGCAATCAATTCACGCATGCGCTCAAGAATAATAAAGGCCGCATGCCCTTCGTTGGCATGCCAGACAGTCGGGGTCATTCCCAAACGACGCAACGCGCGTACGCCGCCGATACCGAGTACAATTTCCTGTTTAATCCGGTTTTCAATACCGCCACCGTACAATTGATGGGTAATACCCCGGCATTCGTCACGATTTTGTGGTAAATCAGTATCCAAAAGCACCAGACGAATATGGCCGGCAACAGCAATCCACACCTTTACATCGGTATCGCATTCAGGAAAAGTCAGGTGCAATAGGACTTCCTTGCCTTCGTCATCATGTGCAGGTTCAATACACAAATCACCGAAACGGTTGTCGTGATAAACGGCCACCTGATGGCCTTCCGCATTAATAGTTTGACTGAAATAACCCTGTCGATACAAAAGGCCAACCGCTGTAAACGGCAAACCGAGATCACTGGCTGATTTGCAATGGTCTCCGGAGAGAATGCCGAGTCCGCCGGAGTAAATTGGTAGCGATTCATGCAGCCCGAATTCAGCGGAAAAATAAGCAATCTGATACGCTTCAGCAGAACCTACATGCTTGGCATACCACTGATGTTCTTCCTTATGGTAGGACTCGAAATCGGAAATAACACCGTGATATTGCGAAAGAAAAGCACGATCCGAAGCCATTTCATCAAGCCGATACTGGCTAACACGACGCAGAAACGAGCGCGGATTATGTCCGCAAACATCCCATAAAACAGGGTCCATCTGATGAAAAAGCGCACGCGCATTCGAGTTCCAGGCGAACCACAGGTCGGAGGCAATATCTTCAAGGCGCTTCAGTGCTTTCGGGATGGTCGGGCGAACCCGCAACAGATAGGTTTTTCCTTCGGACTTCACAGATGCTCCTTTGGCGTGTTTTACGAGGTTGGGAACCCTGTCCAAATGCCTCTATCAAGTCAATGTATGCCAAGACTTGTAGCAAAGGTTTTTTACATCCGGATATAGTCCGCTGCCGAAATAAATTCCGCCTCAATCTTCCTCGTCATATGCATGCTCACGGTCTTCACCACGGCTGCCTTCTCCAAACCGGCGTGCTTCATGTTCCACATATTCATGGTAAGCATGCCTTCCACCTGCCCGGTGCGCACGAACGGGATGATAAGATGCATACCTCAGCGCGCGATATGCAGGTCGGGCATAGACATGCCGATATGTCGGCTGCCGATGATACGCAGTACGATAAGTCGCCACCTGTTCCTGCGGGGCCAGAATAATTCCCGCTGCCGCGCCAATCATGCCGCCAATCAACGCGCCTTCCAGCGTCTGATTGCTACCGGAGCCAATCACTGCGCCCGTTGCTGCACCGACGACAGTTGTGGTTACCAGCACCTGCTGCCGGGAGGAACCGGCTTCCGCCTGCACCGGTGCAAAAACCAGTCCGCTTGCCACAATACCCATCAAAAGAAATCTTTTCATCACATGCCTCCTTGTCTTTATAACAGACAGGCTGGAAACAAACGGTGACTGCGACAACGCGTAACGAGTCCCCGCTGGATGGAAAAATCACCCTGTCATGCGATTTATGTTAAAAAAACAGGCGGATTAAACCCGCCGAAATTATCCGGCGCACTTTCTCATATGGGTATCAATTTTCAGGATATGGTTGATCAGCCAGCTTTCGAGAAAATCATGCAGCCGATTAAGCAAATCTTCACTGGCCCCCTCTACCTCGAAACGCCTGCAGAACTGTATGTAAGCGTCCAGCAATTTAGCATGCTGATCCTTGTTTCTCTCCGCCACCGGGCATTTTTTGACACGCATGCAAATTTCCTCGTAACAGAAATGCGATCGGGTATAGATACCCAGCGCATCAAGAAACCGTTTCACATAGGCATCATCAATGCCCTCCTTCATATGTGTTTCCAGATCGTCAAGATACTGAAATAACTGCTTGTGCTGCGCGTCAATTTCAGCATCTCCAGTGGCATAATCCTCACTCCATACAACGGCCATATTCGCCTCCTTTGCGCCCTGCCCTTTCGTTTCCGCCTCGCTTACAATTCAACATCATTCGCAAACCGAACCCTATTTATTATTTATAATCTACCTATCAGTGGCAAATCACCAACCAGCGGACGCACATAATCCAGCCACGCATGGGTAACATCGTTACCCTCGGCACTGATAAATTCATCCGCTAGCGAGGTCGTTTCTTTGGCCACGCTGGATAATTCCGTCATAAAATACTCGCTGGCATACGGTGCATTGGAAAGCCGCCGAATCGCCACCGAGCCATTGCCCGCACCGCTAACCGCATGGCGCACCCCGAAATCACCGACTTCGCGCGCTTCCTGTGCATCGACATGGGAAATAATCGTCGGATAACTGCGCTGCAAATAACCGAAGGTATCGGCACGCACACGCATTCCCTCGCCCTTGAACGCATCCTTGGCATGTGCCGAAAGCGTATCGCCCAGCGCTCCGGTTCCGGAAAGTTGCACATTACCGTGTGAATCAAGTTCGCCGCTTGAAGCAATCGGGTTGCCGTCGGCATCCGAAACCCCTTCTGAAACAGCCACCACGCAACGTCCGAATTCACCGACCACACGCCGCACATCAACCTTGAACTGCTCAACATCAAAAACCCGCTCCGGCAGGTAAATCAGATGCGGCCCGTCGCCATCGGCCTGTCGCGCCAGCGCGGAAGCCGCCGTGAGGAATCCGGCATGACGCCCCATCACGACGTTAATTTTCACGCCGGGCAGCGCATTGCTGTCACGGTCATCCCCCATAAAAGCCAGTGCCACAAAACGCGCCGCCGAAGCAAAACCGGGGCAATGATCGGTCACACGCAAATCGTTATCAATGGTTTTCGGGATATGCACCGTACAAAAATCATAATTGGCCGCCTTGGCCATTTCGGAAATGATGTATGCGGTTTCGGCTGAATCATTGCCGCCGATATAAAAGAAATAGCGCACATCATTTTTCCTGAATGCCTCGAATACACGCTCGCACTCCGCCTGCCCCGGCTTCAAACGCACCGAGCCGAGCGCGGCTGCAGGTGTGTTGGCAACCACTTCAAGCTGATCGGCGGGTTGCCTCGTCAAATCGACAAAATCCTCCGCCATAATGCCGGCAATGCCGTGTCTGGCTCCGAGAATGCCGGTAATCACCGATTGCTCACGCGCTGCCAGTATCGCACCAACCAGCGACTGATTGATCACAGCCGTCGGCCCGCCTGATTGTCCAATCACCATGTTTCCTTTAAGCACCGTAAACCTCCGTGTAGCATCCATCCCTATGCGAGAAGCGAACCATAACACCCAGACGCGCGGAACAAAGCGCCAATCTACCGGAAATGCCGATGTATCTCCGGCATGCATCATCGCTATGCTCAAAAAAGCTGGCACAGAATTGCTGCTACCCGCCTTTTCACAAGTCGGGAAAACCGGTTCCCGCAAGCAAGACGGCTCCATTGTCACCGCCACCGACATCGCCTGCCAACAACACCTCCGCAAGTCGCTTTTCAACGCCTCGCCCGGCATCGGCTTTCTCGGTGAAGAAATGACCGGCGAAGAACAACGCATCTGCCTGCAAGCCGGTGGTCGCTACTGGTGCCTTGATCCGCTCGACGGCACAAGCAACTTTGTTGCCTCCTTTCCAGCCTTCGCGCTGTCATTGGCGCTGATTGAAGATGGTACGCCCACCTTCGCTTGCGTTCACGACCCGATTAAATCCGAAACATTCTCCGCCGTACTCGGCCAAGGCGCAATGCTGAATGGAGAACGCATTCACTCACAGCCGGTTGATACTTTTCGAGAGGCTGTCGGTTTTATTGATTTCAAACGCCTTGATGAACCGTTACGAAACCGCCTCGCCGCACCCGGAATTTACCGCAGCCAGCGCAATATCGGCAGCTGCGCACTGGAATGGGCATGGCTGGCTGCCGGACGCGCACAATTTATTATTCACGGTGGTGAGAAAATATGGGATTACTCGGCAGGTGGCCTTATCGCGGCTGAATCCGGATGCACATTAAGCGATTTCAACGGTATCCAATTATTCGACGACATCAAACCGGTCGCATCCATTATTGCCGCTGCCTCCGCTCCGTTGCACAAAGATATTCTCGTACACGTGAACGCCTGAACCATTCAAAATCAGCAACGTTTTCGATATAGCCTGCTAACATAACTTAGTATTAAAGGGTCGCGTTTGTATGCTTTTTCGGTTAACATGCCGCTCCGCGCAATGCGGGACATCATCACCCGGGAGGATTCAATGGGCAGCGTAAGTAACCTTAAAATTGATTTGGTAGAAGTCTGCGAGGCAGCAGCGCGCGCCTGTGCGCCGTTTGTCGGCTCCGGCCAGAAAGACGAAGGCGACGGCTTGGCAGTGGATGCCATGCGTAAGCGCATCAACGAGGTTAAGATGAACGGCGTGATCGTCATTGGCGAAGGCGCTAAGGATGAAGCTCCGGCTCTGTACGATGATGAAAAGGTTGGCACTGGCGAAGGCATCGGCGTCGATATTGCTGTTGATCCGATTGAAGGCACCAATCTGTTTGCCAAGGATATGCCCGGCTCCATCGTTACGCTGGCAGCCGCTCCGGCAGGCTCAATGTATCGCCCCGGCTCCTGTTTCTATATGGAAAAGCAGGTTTACCCGAAAGTTGCACGCGGCAAGATTGACGCCGAAGCTCCGGTCGCAGAGCGTTTGAAACAATTGGCCGACTCCCTCGGCAAACAAATCTCCGAGCTGAAAATTTTCATCCTTGATAAACCCCGCCATCAGGAACTGATGCAGGAAGTTTATAGCACAGGTGCGAAAATCCGTCTGGCCACGGATGGTGACGTTAACGGTGCAATTCAAGCTGTTCTGAACATGGGTTCGGATGCGTTATTCGGCATCGGTGGCACGCCGGAAGGCATTGTCACCGCCTGCGCAGCACGTGCGATGGGTGCGGAAATGTTTGGTCGCATGGCACCGCAGAAGGATTTTGAGATTGAGCTTTGCAAGAAAGAAGGTATTGATACCAAGCGCATTATCGAACGCGACGAACTGGTTACCTCCGATGATTGTCTGTTCATTGCCACCGGCCTGACCAGCGGCGCATATGTCCGTCACGTCAAGGTGGGTTATGATGCCTATGGCAAGCATAAAACTACGGATACGGTCGTTCTTGATGGCGGCATTGGTAATATTCGCCACGTCATGACTACCGTTCACGTTTAACGTCGCATACACGCTAAGCTGAACAACCGTGATGCATAAGGTTTTCTTATACATCACATAATAAACATTAATTAGGTTTTAGCATAAAAAATAAATAGGGTTCCATCCCATGGTGAGACTCACCAATTGAACACAAAGGGGTATAGCACATGAGTAATAATCGCAGACATCTGGCCAACGCCATTCGCGCCCTATCCATGGACGCCGTGCAGAAGGCCAATTCCGGGCATCCCGGCGCACCGATGGGCATGGCGGACATCGCCGAAGTTCTCTGGAACGACTACCTTCAGCACAATCCGGGTAATACCGACTGGTCTGATCGTGACCGCTTTGTATTGTCCAACGGTCACGGCTCAATGCTGATGTATTCGTTGCTGCATTTAAGCGGCTACGACCTGCCGATGGATGAGATTAAACAATTCCGTCAGTTGCATTCCAAAACACCGGGCCATCCGGAATACGGTTATGCACCCGGCATCGAAACCACGACCGGCCCGTTGGGTCAGGGTATCACCAATGCTGTCGGCATGGCTATTGCCGAGCGTATGCTGGCTGGTCAATTCAATAAACCGGGTCACGAGATTGTTGACCACTATACCTACGTATTCCACGGCGACGGTTGTCTGATGGAAGGTATTTCTCACGAAGCCTGCTCACTGGCCGGCACACTGGGCCTTGGCAAGCTGATTATGTTCTGGGACGACAACGGCATCTCCATTGATGGCGAAGTTGAAGGCTGGTTCACCGATGATACCCCGGGGCGTTTTGAAGCCTACGGTTGGCAGGTGATTCGCAATGTGGATGGTCACGATGCCGATGAAATCAAAGCCGCCATCGAAACCGCACGTGCCAACAGCACGCAGCCGACAATGATTTGCTGCAAGACCATCATTGGTTTCGGCTCGCCGAACAAAGCCGGTTCCCACGACTGCCACGGCGCAGCTCTGGGCGATGAAGAATGCGCACTGGTTCGTAAAGAGCTGGGCTGGGAATACGAGCCGTTTGTGATTCCTGATGATGTTTATGCCGGTTGGAGCGCTAAGCAGAAAGGCGCTGATGCAGAGCAGGCATGGCAGACTCGTTTCGATGCCTACAAGGCTGAATTTCCTGAAGATGCAGCTGAATATTCACGTCGTCAGGCAGGCGAATTACCCAAGGGTTTCAACGCTACCGCCACCGCGTGGATTGAGCAGCTGCGCCAAGAAAAACCGGGCTGGGCTACCCGCGTAGCCTCCGGCAAGACCATTGGTATATTTGCAGCCGCACTGCCTGAGCTGGTTGGCGGTTCCGCCGACTTGGCACCTTCCAACAATACAAAATGGCCTGAAGCTGTCGCTTTCTCCAAAGACACGCCGGAAGGTAATTACATGCATTACGGTGTGCGTGAATTCGGTATGTCACACATCATGAACGGTATGGTATTGCATGGCGGCATTATTCCGTTCGGCGGAACTTTCCTGATGTTCTCCGAGTACGCCCGTAACGCACTGCGTATGTCGGCACTGATGAAAATCGGCACCATCTTTGTGTACACCCATGACTCCATCGGTCTGGGTGAAGACGGGCCTACCCATCAGCCGGTTGAGCAAATTGCCACTTTACGCATGATTCCGCGCATGAACACATGGCGTCCGTGTGACGCAGTGGAATCCGCAGTAGCATGGAAGGTTGCGGTTGAGCGTCGCGACCTGCCATCCATCCTGATTTTCACCCGTCAGGGTCTTCCCTGCAATGACTACACCGATGATCAGGTCGCCAATATCGAACGCGGTGGCTATATCCTGAGCGATTGCGAAGGCACGCCGGATGCCATCATCATTGCAACCGGTTCCGAGGTGCAATTGGCCATGGCTGCTCAGCAGGAACTATCCGGCAAGAAGATTCGCGTCATTTCCATGCCGTGCACCGAGCGTTTTGATGCACAGGATGCGGCATATAAAGAATCCGTCCTGCCGTCTTCTGTAACTGCCCGCGTGGCTGTTGAAGCAGGTGTTACCGGTTTCTGGGGCAAGTATGTCGGCCTGAACGGCAAGGTTATCGGTATTGATACCTTCGGCGAGTCCGCACCAGCCGAACAGCTGTTCAAACTATTCGGCATTACCACGGAAGCCGTGGTCGCAGCCGTCAACGAAGTAGCATAATTATAAATATAAGGAGAGGAGTTAACGATGACGATTAAAGTTGGTATTAATGGATTTGGCCGTATTGGCCGCATGGCATTCCGCGCGATTGCCAAGGATTTCACGGATATGGAAGTTGTTGCAATCAACGACCTTCTAGAACCTGATTATCAGGCATATATGCTAAAATATGACTCCGTTCATGGTCGTTTTAACGGTGATGTATCTGTTGATGGCGGCAATCTGGTTGTTGATGGCAAGACCATCCGCATCACCGCTGAACGCGATCCTGCTAACCTGAAATGGGATGAAGTCGGTGTTGACGTTGTTCTGGAATGCACGGGCTTTTTCCTGACCAAAGAAACCTGTCAGGCACATATTGATGCCGGTGCTGCAAAAGTATTGCAATCCGCACCGTCCAAAGATGACACCCCGATGTTCGTTTATGGCGTGAACCACAGCGACTATGCAGGTGAAAGCATTGTTTCCGCTGCATCCTGCACCACCAACGGCCTCGCACCTGTTGCCAAAGTATTGAACGACAACTTCGGCATCAAACGCGGTCTGATGACAACCGTACATGCTGCAACCGCTACCCAGAAAACAGTTGACGGCCCGTCCAACAAGGATTGGCGCGGTGGCCGCGGCATTCTGGAAAACATCATTCCGTCCTCCACCGGCGCAGCCAAGGCTGTCGGCAAGGTCATCCCTTCGTTGAACGGTAAACTGACCGGTATGGCATTCCGCGTCCCTACTTCTGACGTATCTGTGGTTGATCTGACGGTTGAACTGGAGAAAGAGACCTCATACGAAGGCATCGTTGCCGCCATGAAAGCTGCTTCCGAAGGCGCGATGGAAGGCGTGCTCGGCTTCACTGATGAAAAAGTGGTTTCTACTGATTTTCGTGGTGATTCCCACCCGTCCATCTTCGATGCCACTGCCGGTATCGCCATTGACAGCACCTTCGTCAAGATCGTTGCATTTTACGACAACGAGTATGGCTACACCTGCAATATGTTGCGCGTACTGCGTCACATCGCAGCATAAAAAAACATGCGTGGAGGCCCTTCTCAGGAAGGGTTTGCACGTTTGTCATTGCCGGTTTGCGCTTTTGAATCGGCAGCGACAAACGTAAGCAATTAAATAAGCGGGTCTATGTCATCAGCCTGTCATCTTGCGTGACAAGCATGCCAGCGACTTATGCTAGGGAGTGAACCATGTCTGTAACCAAAATGACCGATCTTGATCTTGCCGGTAAACGTGTATTGATTCGTGAAGATTTGAATGTACCTATCGTTGATGGTGAAGTGGGCGATGATACGCGCATCCGCGCCAGCCTGCCGACCATGCAGAAGGCGATTGATGCAGGTGCTAAAGTCATGGTTTGCTGTCATCTGGGCCGCCCGACCGAAGGCGAATACGACGAGCAGTTCTCGCTGGCCCCTGTTGCCCGCCATCTTTCCAAACTGTTGGGCAAGGAAGTTCGTTTGGTTAAAGATTACCTTGATTCAGCGCCTGAAATTGCAGATGGTGAACTGGTACTGCTGGAAAACATCCGTTTCAACGTTGGTGAAAAGAAAAACGACGAGGGACTGTCCAAACAATACGCTGCTCTTTGCGATATTTATGTCATGGATGCCTTTGGCACTGCACATCGCGCGCAGGCATCGACGCATGGTGCAGGTCAGTTCGCACCTGTGGCCTGTGCTGGTCCGCTTTTGGCTGCCGAACTCGAAGCTTTGGGTAGCGCCCTTGATAATCCGGCCCGCCCGATGGTAGCTATCGTCGGTGGCTCCAAGGTTTCCACCAAACTGACAGTTCTGGAATCCTTATCCAAAATCGTCGATCAGCTGGTTGTTGGTGGCGGTATCGCCAACACCTTCATCGCCGCCGCCGGACACAATGTCGGAAAATCACTGTATGAAGCAGACTTAATCGACACCTGCAAGAGCCTGACGGCAGCAGCAGAAGCACGTGGCAGCAGCATCCCTGTACCGACCGATGTGGTTTGTGCCAAGGAATTCTCACCAACAGCCGAAGCAACCCTGAAATCTGTCGATGCCGCAACCGATGACGATATGATGTTCGATATCGGCCCTGATTCGGCAGCTGAACTGGCCGAAATCCTTAAGAATGCAGGTACTATCGTCTGGAATGGCCCAGTCGGTGTATTCGAATTCGATCAGTTCGGCGAAGGCACAAAAGCCATCGCGTTAGCGATTGCCGAATCCTCAGCCTTCTCAATTGCCGGTGGTGGCGACACCTTGGCTGCAGTCGCCAAATACGGCATTTCCGACAAAGTCTCGTACATTTCCACCGGCGGCGGTGCTTTTCTGGAATTCCTCGAAGGTAAAAAACTACCTGCAGTAGCCATGCTTGAGGCGCGAGTAGCCTAAGTGGAAAACTTTCGCAGAACAAAAATCGTTGCAACACTTGGTCCTGCCTCCGAATCACCGGAAATGCTGGACAAGTTGATTGCGGCTGGCGTTAATGTCGTCCGCCTGAATTTCTCACACGGCACTGCCGATGAACACAGACAGCGCGCGAAAAATGTGCGTGCAGCAGCCAAAAAACACGAAGTGTGTATCGGTATTCTTGCCGATATGCAGGGGCCGAAGATCCGCTGCGGCAAATTCAAAAAAGGCAAAACCATGCTGATTCCCGGCCAGCACTTTATTGTTGACGGTGCGTTGGGACTTGATGATGGCGATGATGAACGCGTCGGCATCACCTACAAAGAGCTTGTTACCGATGTCGAGCCGGGCGCACGCCTGCTACTCAACGACGGCTTGATTGCCATGGACGTGAACGAGGTGCGTGGTCAGGAAATTCACTGCACAGTGATTGTCGGTGGTGAATTATCCAACAACAAGGGTATTAACCGTGCTGGCGGCGGCTTGTCTGCCGAGGCATTGACCGACAAGGA
Organism: Zetaproteobacteria bacterium; assembly: GCA_003233235.1. Classification (GTDB taxonomy): domain Bacteria; phylum Pseudomonadota; class Zetaproteobacteria; order Mariprofundales; family Mariprofundaceae; genus UBA1543. The sequence continues at coordinate 7,163 of QILF01000098.1, read as the reverse complement.
TAAAGAAGACATTAAAACGGCCTGTGCTATCGGCGTTGATTTTATTGCTATCTCTTTCCCGCGCAACGGGGCGGATATGGATTACGCGCGCACGCTGGTTGAGGCTGAAGGTAGTCGAGCCCAGCTCGTCGCTAAGGTAGAGCGCGCAGAAGCCGTTGAAAATCTGGACAGCATTCTGGAATCGTCCGATATTGTCATGGTTGCGCGTGGTGATCTTGGTGTTGAAATCGGTGATGCTGCCGTACCACCGGTGCAAAAACGCATCCTGCGTAAAGCTCCCGGTTACAACTGCCCGGTCATCGTAGCTACGCAGATGATGGAGTCGATGATCAACAACCCGATTCCGACACGTGCCGAAGTCAACGACGTCGCCAATGCCGTACTTGATGGCACCGATGCTATCATGCTTTCCGGTGAAACGGCGGCGGGTGAATATCCGGTCGAGGCAGTGCAGGCAATGCATCGCACCTGCATTGAAACCGAAAAGCAGAAGGTTCTTCCTTCATCCACGACACGCGACCCGCGTTACCCGCCGCACTCCATAGACGAATGCATTGCCCATCAGGCCATGGATGCCACGCATGCCATGCCGGTTAAGGCTATTGCTGCGTTTACACAAAGTGGGAATACCGTACTGTACATGTCGCGCCACCTTTCCAAAGTACCGATTTATGCACTGACACCGATTGGAGAAACTGCCGGACGTGTCACGTTATATCGCAACGTCATTCCCAAACCGGTCTCTGGAAATTATGGCGAAACCGATGCTCCGAAAGCCACACGCGAAGCACTTTCGGTGATGTTGTACGACAATCTCATTACCCACGATGACATCATTGTTATGACTCTTGGAACACCCATGGGCGCTGCGGGTGGAACCAATGCGATGAAAATTATTCATGTCGGCGACAGTTTAAAACAACGCGAAAATTGATTTTACGGCTCTGACAAGCCAACATAGAGGGCAGAAAGCCCGCAAATACCAAGGAGGAAGACACAAATGGCTCTTATTTCACTGAGACAACTACTCGATCATGCTGCTGAAAACAGCTACGGCATGCCGGCTTTTAACGTAAACAATATGGAACAGGTGCACGCCATCATGCAGGCTGCTGATGAGGCCAATTCACCGGTCATCATGCAGGGCTCTGCCGGGGCACGCGGTTATGCGGGCGAAGCATTCCTGCGTCACCTAATCTCTGCTGCGATTGAGCAGTATCCACACATTCCGGTCGTCATGCATCAGGATCACGGTGCGGAACCTGCGGTCTGCCTGCGTTCGATTCAGTCCGGTTTTTCATCAGTCATGATGGACGGTTCGTTGATGGCCGATGCTAAAACCCCTTCCTCTTACGAATACAACGTAGAAACCACCAAGAAAGTCTGTGAAATGGCACATGCCGGTGGCGTTTCCGTGGAAGGCGAACTGGGTTGTCTGGGTTCTCTGGAAACCGGTATGATGGGTGAAGAAGACGGCCACGGCGCAGAAGGTAAACTGGATATGGATCAGTTGCTGACCGACGTGGATGAAGCAGCCGACTTTGTAGAGCAAACCGGTGTGGATGCACTGGCGATTGCTATCGGCACTTCTCACGGTGCGTATAAATTCACCAAGCCACCTACCGGCGCCGTGCTACGTATTGATCGTATCAGGGACATTCACGAGAAACTACCGAATACACATCTGGTTATGCACGGCTCTTCTTCCGTTCCTCAGGACTGGTTGGCTACAATCAACGAATATGGTGGCGACATGGGCGAAACCTATGGTGTACCTGTTGAAGAAATCGTTGAAGGCATCAAATCCGGTGTTCGTAAGGTCAATATTGATACCGACCTGCGTATGGCTTCTACCGGTGCAGTTCGCAAATTCCTGTCCGAGAATCCGTCCAATTTCGATCCGCGCAAATTCCTGAAGGCTGCCACCGCTGCCATGCAGGGCATCTGCAAAGCTCGCTTTGAAGCATTCGGTTCTGCCGGTAATGCTTCCAAGATTACAGCTAAATCACTGGAAAAAATGATCAGCTTCTACAGCTAATCAACCCGGTGATTAGATTTCAGAAAACGGGCTCTTCGGAGCCCGTTTTTTCGTTAAGGAAGCGCTGAACAACTCATGATTTGCGATAGCGCACGCAAAACAGGCAATTTTTGCGTTAAGTATTTGAGCAATAGCAATGCTATTGCTTGCAATCCCTGCCTTGAACTTGCCTGTTTTGCACGACACTCTCATCAAATCGGAGTTGTTCAGCGCTTCCTTAAGGAAGCGCTGAACAAGTCATGATTCGTGACCCTGCCAAATAACAAACCCTGCGCATTGAAACACCGTGCGAACAGATTCAAGCGATGAAAGCACAGATCACTTTGTTTCAAATGCAGAAATTCATCTGCATAAAGGCTAAACTGGCGCAATGAACCTATGTCATATGTTCAAAGGGCTTTCCGACCCTGTCCGCCTGAGAATTGCCCACCTGCTTGTGCAGCGGGGTGAATTGTGCGTTTGCCATTTAACCGACGTGCTACAACTTCCACAAAGTACGGTTTCCCGGCATTTGAATATTCTCAGGAACAGCGGCCTCGTTGACTCCGAACGCAGGGGAAAATGGGTATATTACCGTTTCGTAAATAACGAGACTCAAGTGATCGCCCTTGCTGATATGCTTAGAAAAGGTGGCGCATCCGATTCGCAACTACAACGTGACCTTGCAGGCCTGAAGAAACCCGTCTGTTAGAAATACATCTGTTAATTTACATATCCGCATAAGTTGATATAATATGCGCAAGTTTTCTATTGCGAGGCGTATATGTCATCTTCAAACAGTAAATCCATGGGCCTATTCGCCCGCTATCTCACCATTTGGGTATTCGTAAGTATTATTGCAGGCATTGCTTCAGGTGCGTTCTTCCCTGCCGCATTCCACCGGCTCGGCGGCATGGAGGTGGCCCACATAAATCTTCCGGTTGCGATACTTATCTGGGCAATGATCCTGCCAATGCTGCTAAAAATCGACTATTCGGCACTACACAAAGTATGGAATCATCGGCGCGGTATCGGCGTAACCTTGGCAATTAACTGGCTGGTCAAACCATTTTCTATGGCCTTGCTCGGCTGGTTATTCCTCCAGCATATTTTTGCGCCATTTTTGGATGCGGATAAGATTCCCGAATACATCGCAGGCCTGATTCTTCTTGCCGCCGCACCCTGCACCGCGATGGTGTTTGTCTGGTCGCGCCTGACCAACGGTGATCCCCAGTTCACCCTCTCGCAGGTCGCTTTGAACGACGTTATCATGATATTTGCATTTGCGCCGATTGTCGGCTTACTGCTCGGTGTCGCTTCCATCAGCGTGCCGTGGAATACGCTTTTCCTTTCCGTTCTGCTGTACATCGTCATTCCGGTTATCATCGCATATGCCGGACGCAAGTATCTTCTCGCCAAAGGCAAACTGGAAAACATTCTGCACATATTTGATCCGGTTTCGATGGCTGCGCTACTGCTTACGGTGATGCTGTTGTTCGGATTTCAGGGTCAACAAATTCTCGCCCAACCGCTGGTCATTCTGCTGCTGGCGATTCCCATCACGATTCAGGTGTATTTCAATTCAATGCTCGCCTACTGTTTGAACAGAAAGCTTGGCGTAGCGCATGCGATTGCCGGGCCATCCGCCTTAATCGGTGCATCCAATTTCTTCGAGCTGGCCGTCGCCGCTGCTATTGCTTTATTCGGGTTTGAATCCGGGGCGGCACTGGCTACCGTTGTCGGCGTGCTGGTGGAAGTTCCGGTCATGCTTTCGGTAGTATCCATCGTCAACCGGAGTAAAAACTGGTACGAACAAGGCATCGGCAGGAGCGCATCATGAAACGGAAAGTATTATTTCTTTGCACAGGAAACGCCTGCCGTTCACAAATGGCCGAAGGCTGGTTAAAACATCTCGCCGGAGACCGCTTTGAGGTCTATTCCGCAGGAATCGTAGCACACGGCAAAAACCCGCGCGCGATTGCTGCGATGCAGGCCGCAGACGTGGATATTAGCGGCCAGAAATCCGAACAGCTTGACCCTTCATTGCTCGAAAAAATCGACCTGCTAGTGACAGTATGCGGCAATGCAGACACCAGCTGTCCGGTGCTTCCCGTCAGTTGTGAAAAACAGCACTGGCCATTTGACGACCCGGCACAAATAACCGGCACAGAAGCGGAAATCACGCGCGAATTTTGCCGGGTACGCGATGAAATCCAGGGCAAAATCGAGGCCTTTATTCAGCTAAGCTAAAACCGCGACGGTAACGCAAATCACGCACGCAGTGCGATGCATCCAAGGTGCAAACAACATCCGAAATTTCGGGTAATCGCACCCGTTGATACTTGGTCAAACGTTCAAAATGCCGGATAAAACGTGTCATCGCCACCGCATCCATCAGTTTTCTTGCCGTATTCTCTTCCAAAAGGGCCAGTTTTTCCTCCTGTTCGCTGCGCCAGCGTGACACCGCATCCATATCGGGTACATTCAGGTACATCAGCACATCAACAAACGCAAACAGCGGCGGATAACACTCTCTCAATTGACGATTCACAAACTGCCGCCACACGCCGTCAGCATCCTCTTTCGCCTCCAAAACATTACATGCTTCGACCAGCTCCGCTTCCGCTTGCGCGTCAGCACACACGCACCAACCTTCGAAAACAAGCAAATCCACCGGTCCTTGCTGCTCGCGCCGACTTTTCTCTGGAAACGGCTCATCACGCGCTTTATCAAAGCGCGGCAAACGCATCGTCTGCCCTGATTTTAAATTTGAAAGCTGCGAAATTATCTGTAATCCAAGACGCACATCGTGCGTTCCCGGAACACCGCGCGTCATCAATAACGGGTGAACATCCGCAGCCAGTTTTTGCCGTGCCGAACAACTTAAATACAAATCGTCCAGCGACAACACCGCCACCGTCCAACCATATTGATGATTGCAGATTCGTTTAATGATTTCTGCCAACGTTGATTTTCCGCTGCCCTGTGCACCGTTGATACCCAGCACCAGCATGCCATCCGGCTTTTTTAGTGCCAGCCGGTCGGTAAACGGCAGGTAGTAATGTCGAATATCGTCGATAAGTGTCATCGGCAATGACTGCGCGTCCAGAAACGACTTTAATTCAGTTAAAAGTGCTGTTTGCATGTGTTGCTATCGTACATCTTCACCTCAGACACTCAATATCGACTCATGGTATCTACGGCCTGTGCATTGACAGCGTGGAAATTTGCGACAATGTTCCGCTCATGTCCGCAGAGAATGAAAAGCTCCGCCCCCGCCCGCTGCTTATCGGCCTGATGGGCTGCGGAAAAAGCAGCATCGGCAGACGCTTGGCCACACGTCTGGACATGCCGCTGATTGATCTCGACGACATGATCGTTGGCCAAGCGGGCATGCCGATTCCTGAAATTTTCAAGCGTTTCGGAGAGGCGTATTTCCGCGATGTGGAAAGCGAAGCATTGCGCCAAATCATCAAACGACAAGCGATTATTGCAACGGGCGGCGGTGTGGTGCTGCGCGAGAAGAATCGTCAAATTTTAAAAAGCCATCCGCCGGTTATCTGGCTCAAGGCTTCACCTGAATTCCTTGCCGAACGGATTGCCGGTGACCCCAATCGGCCACTGATTGCCAATGAAGACGCATTGCAGAAATTAACCGAACTGGCCGATGCGCGTTATCCGCTTTATGCAGCCTGTGCAAATCTGGTTATCGGGCGCGATGACATGAATAAAGACGATATTAGCACATTGATTATCAACTATTTGCACAAAGAAACAAACAATGCGCAACACGATTAATCCTCGTCGATGAGCGAACTTCTGTTCAAATTGCGCAATGTACCGGAGGATGAAGCTGCGGATGTGCGCGATATTTTACGCAACAACGCCATCGAATTTTACGAAACCAGCGCCGGTAACTGGGGCATCTCCATGCCCGCCATCTGGCTGCAAGACGGCCATCAGCTTGCCCAAGCGCGACAACTGCTAAAGGCCTATCAGGAAAAGCGCCGACAGGATGCACAATCAGCATATCAAGAGGCTTGCACTAAAGGTGAGCAGCGCACGGTATGGACATTGATTGGTGAATCGCCGTTACGCTTTGTACTGCTGCTCATGGCGCTGCTTTTCGTTCTCTACATCTCCCTGATGCCTTTTCTTCGACTCTGAGTCAGCCGCTTTCCGGAGCGGTTCATTTCTTGAAAAATGTTTCTTGAAAAACCCCCGTGCAAGCCTTCCAGTGGTATTTATCCTTGCGAATACCTAAACTGAGAAAATTGAAAAAGGAGAATAACTTATGTCTAACTTTGCAAAAGTAAGCACATGTCTGCTGATAACCATGATGGCAACCCCCGCATTGGCCAGCGATTGGATGCAGCAAGCGAATGATATGATGGGTTCTTTCGGTAGCAGTAGCAAAAAAACAGCCTCGCCTGTCAGCACAGCAGCATCCGCCCTGTCTTCTTCTGATATGATTGCCGGACTCAAAGATGCGCTACGTATCGGCTCTGAACGCGTCGTCAGCAAGTTAGGCAAAGCTGATGGTTTTAACGCAGATCCGGCAATTCATATTCCGCTGCCAGACCAGTTGAAACAGGTAAAATCGGCACTCGCAAGCATCGGCATGGGAAGCCTCACCGATGATTTGGAATTAAAACTAAACCGCGCTGCCGAAGCAGCAACACCGAAAGCCAAGCGTATCTTTGGCAATGCTATTCGCAATATGAAACTTACCGATGCGAAAAAAATACTATCCGGCCCGAAAGATGCCGCCACGCAATATTTCAAGGGAAAAATGAGCGGACCCTTGGCTAGAGAAATGCGCCCGGTGATTGAAAAAGCCATGTCCGAGGTCGGCGCGGTAAATGCCTATGATGCGGTGGTGAAAAAATATCAGTCGCTTCCATTCATGCCCGATGTGAAGGCCAATCTGACGCAATACGTCATCGACGGCGGACTGGCGGGTATTTTTCATTACATGGCAACAGAAGAAGCGGCCATCCGTAATAATCCGGCCAAACGTACCACCGATATTCTGAAAAAGGTTTTTGCCGCCCGTTAAGGAGGTGCTGATTAATTCTGGGTAAAGCAGCTTGCATTAAGAATGTGCCAAATCAAGGCGCAATGTGCACGTAATAGCACGGCTATT
>QILF01000120.1 GCA_003233235.1 Zetaproteobacteria bacterium | reverse complement strand
AAAATGGAACCACCATTCACCTTATTCCAACTCAAAATCGCACTCGAAGTGGGATTGCAACTCATCCACCCAGACTTTTGCAAGTGGCTCTTGTAAAGGAAGCTCTGAATAACTCCGAAATCAAGTGATTTTGGGAATATCCTCGAATTCTTCGGCCTCGACATAAATGGATTCCGGATACACCGGTCCAATATCGACAATCAGCCAGACACCCGCACGCATGCCCAATTCCACATCCAAGACATCGCCGACGCACAACAGAGAAAGAATATCGGCGGACAAAACCAGCGGGCCAATATCATCCGCCTGCGAATCAAATTTCAAACGCACGCTATGCTCACCGATTTCTGCAATTCGCGCATGCCCTTCAGCAAAATGTGAAAACGGTTTACCACGCGCATGTGCAGGCATGCCAAGCCCGAGGCGGGCGAAATGAAACAGCAATCTGGCTGCTTTAGCCACACGCACCGCGTCCGGCTCGATGTCAGCCAATGCGGAGAGGAATGCCAGCGACTGACTGCTATCCAGACGCCTTTTGCGGGTAAGAAATTTTACCCAATCACGCATCACCGCAGCATATTCGACAATAGCCGCCGCATCGCCCCCTTGCTCACGCGGCAGAAACCAGCCGAAAAAATCACGAATATGCGAGGGTTCCAGTTGTTCAAGCTTCAGATCATATAAAGACAGCGGCGGTTCAACATCGCCGTCCATCAAATCGGTCATGTGCGAATCCAGCGACTGCTCCCAATCATCAAGCGGGGATTCGTCAGATTCAGCCAGCTCATCATCAAATAAATCCGAATAACCGAGCAGATAATAAGCCAGATGTTCCATGCAGGCCTCGGCAATCTTGCCGTGCTCACTGCTGTGCCTGGCCTGTGTGCGTACAAAACCGTCCAATGCGTCCTGTAATAACAATAAAACCTCCACTTCCGCTTGCCCGCTCAAGCTGTTGTAGCTATCGTCGCGTCCACACACGAAACGGTGTTATAAAAACCGATTTCAAAGATGCAACCACACTAAGGAGCAGAACCATGCAAATCAATGCCCCAAGCATCCGCAAGGGAATGATACTGGAAATCGACAACGGTCTGTGGCGTGTCATGAAAACACAGCACGTTACTCCCGGCAAAGGTGTGGCCTGCATGCAGGTGGAAATGCGTAATATCGAAACCGGCAACAAAACCAATAAACGTTTTAATTCGACGGAACGCGTGGCCCGCGCCACGCTGTCCCAGCGTTCCATGCAATACCTCTACGAGGATACCGGAAAACACCATTTTATGGACATGGAAAACTATGATCAAATTGAGCTGGATACAGAATTTCTTGAAGATGTGATCCCCTATCTGCTGCCCGAAACCGAAGTGATCGTGGAATTCCACGATCAACGTCCGCTAAATGTACAGCTACCGCAAACCGTGGTGTTGGAAGTCATCGAGTGCGATGCCGCTATCAAGGGGCAAACAGCCACCGGCTCCTTTAAACCCGGAAAACTGCAAACCGGTGCAACCATCATGGTTCCACCCTACCTTGAAGCAGGAACCAAAATCAGGGTCAATACTGAAAGCGGTGAATATATGGAGCGGGCCTAAGCGCCTGCACTCCGGAAACCGGAGATGAATCACCCCCTGCACCTGCTGCATCCGGCGTGCATCGCACTGCTTATCTGCATGTGCGTTTCCGGAATTGCAACGGCGTCTGAAATGCCTCGCGCACAAAACACAGCCGGAAAAATCACCCTCGCCGAAGTTATCGGCGCAGTACTCGGCAGACATCCCGATCTGAATATCAGTCGCACCGATACCGCACTTGCCGCAACAGAGAGCCAACGTGTGCAGGGATTGCTTGATGCCAGCATCACCGCCAGCATTACCGGTAGCAACGAACAACTTCCGATTTCAAGCGATTTTCAGGCGGTTGAAAAACGCGTGGGTAACCTCAAAGCAAGCATAAGCAAACCGTTGAAAAACGGCGATACACTATCTGTGCAGGGTAGCTACAATCGTACCGGCCAGGATTTCAATTCGCCGTTTGCCGCCGCACTGGCCAAATTCAACCCCGAATACCGTTCGCAACTGGATATCACCTACCGGCATGCCCTGCTGCGTGGCGCTAAGCGGCCCGATTACGCACTCGGCCTTGCTTCTGTAGAAGCAAAAACAACAGCGGCAGCTCTTGATGAACATATCGTCGCACGCACACTGGCCTTGAAAGCACTGAATACATTTTTCCAACTCGCTTCGGACGACGTCAATGTCACCATCGCCAAACAGGCGGTGAAACGCGCCCGTGATGTACTTGCCTATCAGCGTTCCCGTGAAAAATTCGGCCTTGTCGAAGAAGCGGACCGGCTACAGGCCGAGGCACTTCTTGCCGCACGAAAAATGGATTTGCAACGCGCTGCAGGACAACGCCAATCGGACGAGAGCGCGCTTAACCGTTTGATGCTACAAGCACCTGATCGCCAGCTCACTTTATACCTGTCACCACCGTCTACCCATGCATCCACACCCGACAGGAGTGAAGCCGAACAACGGGCAATTGCCCAACGGCCAGACCTCAAAAGTGTCGAAGCCAGACTCAAGGCTGCCGAAGCGGATCTTGCCGCCGCACGCGATATTGAAGCGATGCAACTGGATGTAGTCGCCCAACTCGGTACGCGTGCACTGGACGGCAAGGTTGGAATTGCAGCCGCAGGCGCGCTTTCGGTCAATGACCGTTTTGTCTCACTGTCACTGGAAATGCAGGACACGTTAGGTAGAAATACTGCCAAAGCAGCCATTCGCAAAGCAGAACTCAACCGCCAACGCTTATCCGGGCAACGGCAAAAAACACTTGAACTCATCCGCGACGATTTGGCTCTGGCAATCACCTCCATTGATACCGGCATCCCCAACGTACGCATGGCGATTCGCCAATCCGTTGCGGAAAGAAAAAAATACCGGGCAGAGCTGAAACGCTACCGTGAAGGCCGCTCGGACACAGCAACACTGGTGCAGTTCGAAGGCACGTTGCGCAATGCCGAATTGCAGGAACAACTGCAAGTGCTCACCCTGCAATTGGCCCGTCGCCAACTGGATTGGGCTGAAGGCAGCCTGCTTAACCACTTGAATATCGACTATGCCAACATCAATTACGTTCAGAGAAGCCCGCGACCGTGAAAAATATTATCGCTTTTTTTGTCCACCGGGGTGTGTTGGTCAATCTGGTATCGCTGATGCTGCTCGGCGGTGGAATTTATGCCGCCTTCAATATTCAGCGTGAAGCTTTTCCGAGCGTAAATTTTGATGTTGTGGTGATTAGCACCAGCTATCCGGGGGCCGCACCGAGAGAGATGGAGAATCTCATCGTCACCCCTATTGAACGGGAATTAAAGGGTATCGACGGCATCAATGTCATCCGCTCCACATCCTACCCGGAGGTGATGGAAATCGTCATCGAAGTGGACCCGAATTACAAAGACCGTTCGCGGCTGGTCTCCGATGTAGAGCAGGCCATTAATCATGCCGACCTGCCCAAAGATCTACCCTCTGATCCGGTCATCAACGAGGTAAAATCAGAACAGGCGCCGATTATCACTTTCTCTATTTTCGGTGATTTTGATCCGCAAACGCTCAAACATCTCAGCGACGATATTGAGGATGATGTTTTAAACCTGCAAGGCGTTAGCAAAGTGCTGGTCCAGGGTGACCGAAAAGCGGAAATACGCATCGTTCCTGATCCTCAAAAGATGCGCCGCCACCGGGTATCCATCGACGATTTGGCAACGTTAATTCGCGGCTGGAATATCAACGCTCCCGGCGGGCGTCTGAAAACCACCGGCGGTCAATACATTATCCGGATTACCGGCGAATTCACTTCTGCCGAAGATGCAGCCAATCTGGTCATCCGCGCCAATGATCGCGGTCAGGCGCTACGCCTCGGCGATGTATCCACAGTTAGCGAAACACTGGAACGGCCACGCCGTCTGGTCAGTGCACAGGGCGAACCGGCTGTCAATATGATTGTGCTCAAAAAAGGTAATGCCGATATTATTTCGCTGGTTGATCGTGTGCGCGCCTATCTGGCTACCGTTCCCGATACTTACGGCAATAACGTCAATGTGCGCATTTACAACGATATGTCGACGATTACCCGCCTACGCCTCGGTGTGTTAACCGGCAACGGTGCCATCGGTCTGGCAATGGTCATGCTTACCCTGCTGCTTTTTTTGCGTCCGGCAGTGGCGCTGACTACAGCTTGGGGTCTGCCCATCATCTTTTTTTCAGGGGTACTGGCACTGTTTTTAAGCGGTGTGACACTCAATCTCCTGACGATGTTCGGCTTCATCATGGTTCTCGGTCTGATGGTCGATGATGCCATTATTATAGGCGAAAACGCCACTTGGCACATGGAACAGGGCATGCCTCCAGAGCAGGCAACCATCATCGGAACCTACGAACTCATCGGACCGGTAACGGCCACGGTACTCACCACCATCGTCGCTTTCCTGCCATTGATGTACATGCAGGGGATTATCGGAAAATTCATCTACTCCATTCCCGTTGTGGTCGTTACACTGTTACTATTTTCATGGATTGAGGCGCTGTTCATCCTGCCCAACCACATCCGCGACGTCGCCAACAGCAAGATGAAACCGAGGAAACAACGGCTCCTTACATGGCTAACCGAAATCTACGTGAGGCTACTCGGACAAGCAGTAAAATGGCGTTACTTAACGATTCTATTGACTATTTTCGGATTAGTCGGCGCTGTTGCAATCGGCAAGACCATGAAATTTCAGCTTTTTCCGTCCGGTGCCGAAAGTACCTTCTATCTACGCATCAATATGCCGGTCGGCACAACACTGGATGGCACACAACACGCCCTGAAACAAATCGATAAAGCCGTGCGTGCACGTATTGATTCTGAAATATTGGAAACCACCACCATGATTGCCGGAGAAAACAGTGCTGATCAACGCGAATCACTGAAACAGCGTGGCGACCGCTTCGGTTTTGTACGCGTCATTCTAATTCCATTTACCAAACGAAGTATTTCCGCTTACACGGTCATGGATAAAATTGAAACCGAGATACCGCAGCTATTTCCCGACCTCGATATCAGTTTTGCCATGCAAAGACCCGGACCGCCGGTTGGTCGTGCACTGCAAGTAGAACTAACCGGCAGCAACGAACAGGCGATGGTGCGCACCGCTGAACGTCTGTTGCAGATGCTGCGCAAAACCGATGGCGTGTATGCCATCGAAAGCGACTTGCAACGTGGTGATCCGGAAATCCATATCAAGCTGGATCGTAAACTGGCCGCTTATGCAGGTGTCAATCTGGCTACGACCGCCACCCAAATCCGCGCCGCCTTCGACGGATTGCGCGTCTCTACCCTGCGCCGTGGCAAACAGGAAATGGATGTCACCATCCGCTATCCGGAAGCTGCGCAGCACGACTTAAAAACACTGAAACAACTCGAAATCCCCAATCAATTCGGTGGTTTAGTTCCTCTATCACGTATTGCCAAGCTGGTAAAAACGCCCGGCGAAACCAGCATTCGCCACAAAAATGGTAACCGGGTGATTAATGTGTCCGCTGAAATAGCGCGCAACACAACCACATCGCGCGAAGTGAACGCGCTTGTCGAAGCGACAAAAAGCGATTGGCTGGGTACAGATGCAAACAGCGTCCGCTATCATCTCGGCGGCGAGCAGGAACGCAGTGTGGAATCGGTGCGTGGACTGATGTTCAGTTTCCTGTTCGCACTCGCCGGCATTTTTGTGATTCTGGCAATTCAGTTTAATAGCATCAGCTATCCGTTTTTAGTCATGCTGGCGATTCCCTTTGGCGTCATCGGCATTGTTATCGGCTTTTACATCCACCATCAACCTATTTCGTTCATGGCACTGATGGGCTTTGTAGCCCTATCCGGTGTGGTCGTAAACGCATCGCTGGTCATGGCCGTATTTATTCAACGGCTGGTGAAAAAAGGGCATCCGTGGCGAGAGGCGATTATCGAAAGCGGCAGGCGGCGTTTGCGTGCAGTGCTATTAACCGCCATTACCACTGTCGTCGGTCTGCTGCCTACCGCGTACGGCTGGGGCGGCTTCGATCCGTTTGTTGCACCAATGGCGCTGGCACTGAGCTGGGGATTGCTGTTCTCTACAATAATCACGCTATTTTCCGTACCGGCCGCCTTCGGTATCGGTATGGATATCCGCCTTGCTTTTTACACGTTTACCGCCAAGATTCGCGGTTCAGCAACATAGCTTGATACAAAGCAAAACGGGCTGCATTCAGAAAAAGGAACATTAACAAACGCTAATTATCGTTTCATATGCATTTAAGGCCGACCCACTAGTGTTCACTCCTGTCTGGCGTCGCCCTCCTCTTCCCCTCCCTCCCCTTGGCGTCAGATATGTTAAAAGCTCCGGCAGCAATGCCGGAGCTTTTTTTATGCGAAATAGTAAATTTTATCCCGATAAAACTTGGCCTGATTCTTGCGGGTTTTCTTAGCAGCACGCAACCTCGGGCAGTACGTAACCCCGAGTAGTGCGCAACCGGCAACAAGCCATCGGCTGATTCGATTGCGAAATACGGAACGTGCTCAATACACAGGAGTCGGTATGAAAATTCAGCCGGGACAACCGCTACGACAACGGGGCAAAGCTTCCCAGGCTCGGAAAAATATTGCTGACGGCCAATTTCAGGTTCTTCTGGATGGTAAAATAATCAGCGAAACTGAAGAGCAACGAAACTTTAACCCACAACAACAACACACTGCAACGAATCAACATCGCCTGCTACTCGGCGATGCCACCCGTTTGCTTGACGAAGCCATCGAACAAATTGAGTCCGACAACGCACCGCGCGAGAAAACCGTCGAATCCCTGCAACAGTTACGAAAAAAACTTAGTGATCTCGGCACATCAAACAGCGGCTTGTCCGCAGTCGGAACTATTCTTGCCGTCGAAGCCGAGCGTCTGAAATCGTGGTAAACAGCGAACTGAATGAAGCCCTTGAATCTTTAATTCTGCTACGTATGCGTGTGTTAAAGAACGACCCTAAAAACGCCACCCTGCGCGCTTCATTCCGCGAAATATCAGGTCATTTAGAAAACATCCAACAACAAAAACCCGTCGCCTTCGATGATTTCCGTATATTAACATCATGGTTGAGCATATTTCTTGATGCCGAATTCGGTATCAGGTTAAGTCGCTACGCTGAACTAAGCGAATGCGAACGCAAAGCACTGGCCGAACACATCAATGAACGCAAGCATCTGGTCTTGCAAGCAGAGCAATGCATCCCGCAATTGCATATAACACTGAAAACATGTCTGGCTGCGTTAAATCAATCCTCTGACACTAAGGATAATCTGGGCAAACTGGCTCGCCTGCTGACACGGGTTCTAAAAAAACATCTCCAGGACGATGAAAAATTTCGCGGCGCCCTGAATGCACTCATCGCCGCCATGCAGGAATCATTGGAAAGCATTTCCGGCATGTTGAGTGACATCGGCGAAGATTCTCCAGAACTTGCCGAAACCCAAGCCCTGCTGGAACAGGAACTTCCCGACGACCCAAAAGCGGCCAAAGCTATCCTGCAAAGCGCGCGACGTAGCATTCTCAAAGCAGGTCAGCGCGTCAGCAAAGCCGGCCACAACATCCAGCAAACGATGGAAAAACAGGAAACACAAATGCAAAAAATGAGCGCGGACATGAACCGTGCTAAATTTGAGGCGCAACATGACACGCTCACAGGGCTCGGTAATCGACGGCAATTAGCAGATTTTATCGAAATCCTCGGTGACAAGACTGCGGCTTTCCTGATGCTGGATATTGATCATTTTAAGCGAATTAATGACCGTCACGGACACGACGCCGGTGATGATGTTCTGACGGCACTCGGTAAAATCCTTTCTGAAAATGTACGTTCCACTGATCTTGCCGTACGTCTGGGCGGGGAAGAATTTGGTATCGTATTGCCCAATATTAGCCCGGAAAAGGCTTTCAATGTTGCAGAAACCCTGCGTCTGGCTATCTCCGCCTCAAAAATAAAATATCGCAAAGGAAAAATTCCGGTAACGGCCAGCATTGGACTGGCCATGCGCAAACCCAATGAACGCATAAGCGATTGGTTATCACGCAGCGATAAATATCTCTACGAAGCCAAAAACAATGGCCGGAACCAGACCAAAACCTCTTCAGGCTAAAGAAATCGCCAGTGTATTTATGCCTAGGGAGTGACTATGGCGCTCTGATCAACTCATGATTTGCGATAGCGCACGCAAAACAGGCAATTTCTGCGTTAAAAATTTGAGCAATAGCAATACTCAGCTTGCAATCCTTGCCTTGAACTTGCCTGTTTTGCGCGACACTCTCATCAAACCGGAGTTATTCAGCGCTTCCCTAGAAAAATCCGAGTTATTATAAAATACTACTGAGCCACTTGCAAAAGTCGTGAGCGGCGATTTACTTCCCCACTCCGGCGCGATTTCAAGTTAGAATTTCGATAAATGGAACCACCATGGAACCACCATTCACCTCATTCCAACTCAAAATCGCACTCGAAGTGGGATTGCAACTCATCCACCCAGACTTTTGCAAGTGGCTCTACTGTCTGAGCACTGGTCCAGTATCTTCTCTGTCGCGCACCTCCATGCGAATCACTTCACGATGCCGACGAAACACATAACGTGCCAGTTGCTCCTGTTCATCATCGCAGCGAAAATGGAAATTAACACCGATATAGGTTTGCCCGCGCGGCGCAGGGTCCACACGTTTTACTGTCCCGAGCAATTCCATAATCATTGGAGGCAACGCCGGAAGCATGAGCGTAATCTCCGTGTAATCGCCAAGTTTATACGGCTGTGGACTGGCAAAACTGATGCCGGTGACACTGATATTAACGGCTCTTTCATCAAGATCGTTGCGGTTGGCATCGTTGAGCATGTTGACGCCAATCAGATAATTCAATTTGGCATCCAATGCTTCCAACGCACGTGCTGTTTCGCTGTCATCGTGTTCGGGAGGCAGAGCATTAGAAAAAATATCGTTTCCGACCATATTGCGTAGCAAACTGCTTTGCCGGGAACGGATGCCGATATGTTTTTTTTCATATTCGAAAGTACTCTTATCAACCGGTTTATCCAACATCGGAAGCAGGTCGTCCACCCTGAAATCCTGTCGCCGGTTGCTGTTTTCATTATCAATCATATTGTTTGCTCCTCTGCATCAGCATTCAGGCGGCAACAGACAATGGCATCTCCCCGTGCAGATCTTTTTCCCGATGCGCTTGAGTCGTTACATATCCCTTGTCAATGACGTCCAGCGCCACCTCAATCACACCTGCATCAAATTGCGTGCCAGAATTTGATTTTAGCTGTTCCACACAAAACGACATCGGCTGCGCCATGCGATAAACACGGTGTGTCGTCATCGCATCTATCGAATCCGCAGCACAAACAATACGCGCCGAAAGTGGAATTTGATTACCCTTTAAACGGTCAGGATAACCATTGCCGTCAATACGTTCATGATGATGGCGCACAATTTGACGCTCATAAGCCAGCGTATCCATGTGTCGAAGAATTGCATCTCCAATACCCGGATGCGCTTTCATGATGGCATATTCCCGCTCTGTATAACGACCGGGCTTGAGAAGCACCGCATCGGGAATACCGGATTTTCCAATATCATGCAGCCGACCACCGGCGCGAATCAGGGCCACCTCGTCGTCAGGCAAGTCCATGCCGGCGGCCAACATTGCCGCCAAGGCACCGACACGTTCCGAATGATCTTTGGTGTAACGATCGCGTGCTTCTAATGAATGCACCAAAGCAATAAGGGTTTCCATAGCACTGTCTGTCAAAGCAGCATGCACGGCACGATTGTCAAGCAGCGTATCAAGCTGCCGAATCAGCATGCCGAGAAGATGCCTGTCACTCGCGCTGATAGCTTCGCCACCCACATGCCTGTCCATCAGGCACAGCAGACCCATCTGCGTTTCCTGCAAACGCATCGGCAACGCCATGAAATTATCAGCATCCACCTGCGGCCAGCACGCATGCAACTTGCCTGCTTCGTTGGCAACATCAATGAACGCCATATCACTGAGCAGCAACTGAGCAAATGGTGTATCATCAAGTTTACTTACCGGCGGCGCTGTTTCCAATTGATGCTGATTCGGGCCGCACTGGGTCGCCACCATAACCAATCGCCGCTTGCCTCGATCATACAAGCATGCAAAACCACGGCTCGTTCGCGAAATATCCATCGCGATATCCAGTGCTCCGTTACAAAGTTTCGCCACATCATGATGATGTGGAAGTTCATTAACGATGCGAAATAGCAGGCTCTTGTTGCGATCCATGTCAAATAGCTTGGGCAACAAACTTCTTCCGGCGTAGGAGTTGTATTCAGTGCCGCCGGATTGTAACGGTTTGCCTTGTTGGGTAACAGAATTACCAAGTAATTCTTTTATCGAAGCGACAAGTTCTTCCGGTTTAAACGGTTTAGGAAGCACGCGGTCGATGCCAAGCTCATCGGCATGTTTGAGGCGTGCTGGCGAAAGAAAACCGCTAATCATCACCACAGGAATATCAATTTTCTTGTCGCGAATTTCAGCAACAAAATCTAATCCGCTGCCATCGCCAAGATTGCAATCGGTAACGATTGCATCCCACTTGCGGGAATGAAATACAACCTGCGCTTCAGCCAGCGACGAAGCTTCGCCAATATCCACCGAACCGAGAATCCCGAGAATAGACTCAACGATAACTTCGCGGACTTCAACCTGATCTTCGATAACAAGAATATGCTGCATGATTACACCTGACTAGGAGCCTGTCGGACTTATGGAAATCGTAGCGAACAGGCGGGGAAGCGAGGTCAAAATAGCATGGTTTTGAGGCGCATAGTGGTAACTATGTAACAAAAAACCGGACTGTTTTGGGCCACTATCCCTGCCGCGCAGTAGATTTATCATAAGTCCGACAGGCTTCTGGGCATATCGTATGCTTTTAAGGCATGCGGATTAGGAAACTTTACGATAGGGATAACGGCGTCTTCTCTGGACAGCCATTTGCGAAGCAGGCTCTGATAACGCACAGCATTATCCAGACGCACATGAATTTCAGGCAAGGAAAAAGGTTTACTGACAAAATCATAAGCGCCTTGACGCACAGCATCCAGTGCATCCTGAATTCCGGAGTATCCGGTCATCAAAATCACCAGTGTCTTCTGTGGACTGCCGCTGGCTTCACGTAAAATACTCAAGCCATCCGCACCGGGCAAGACCAGATCGGTCAGGATAATATCGTATTGTTCAGCTTGAATAGCTTCTAGAGCCGTATCACCGCGCAGATGAAGTCCAACAGCATAACCGGCTTCCTGAAAATACTCTTCCAGTAATGCCGCCAATGCTTCATCGTCTTCAACGATGAGTAGTCGTGTCATATTCACCCCCCGGACACCGAACGAGCACTGTACATCTGCAACAGTTGATTCTCCAACTTTGAAGGCTCCTGTTGTGCCATTCCGGCCTCAGCCTGCGTCTTGGCCTGAGTGGAAATATTCACCTGATCGCCTTGAGACGGGTGCTGCTTCGATGAAGGTGTGTTTTTCGCAGATGGCAGTTGATGCTGTTGAATCAAGCGGTTAATCAAACCATCAATGGGTAGCGCGGATATAGCCATAATTTTTTTACCTCCTTCATCTCTTCGCTATTGCAATCACGGAGACTGTCAAACACATCTATCGCCAGTCAAAGCTCCGACTTTAGAAAAAAAATCCCGTTTACCGCCAGTTGTTATATTATTTGTCAGCACTTGAAAAACGCGCTACTTGCAAAATGCAGTACTTATATGTCATTATTTTGACTTCAATGACAATGAGGGAGCATGTGTATTGAATCAGACCGCCTATATTCTGCTTGTGGAAGACGAAGAAGATCTTCGTAGTACGCTACAGGACTTGCTGGAGCATACCCGCCATCATGTCACTTCCTGCGCCACAGCAATGGGCGCGAAAGAAGCAGCTCGCAATGGAAAATTCGATGTTGCTTTGCTGGATATCCGTCTCCCTGATGGCGATGGCCTCGAACTTCTACGCGATTTCCACAGCACCGACCCCGATATGGGTGTCATCATGATGACCGGTTATGCAGAAGTGGATACCGCCGTCGATGCCATCCGGCTGGGTGCCGACGATTTCCTGAAAAAACCGTTTGATATGGATGAATTGTTGGTTCGGATTAATGAATTATTGAAAAAACGCGACTTGAAAATAAGTCACAAAGAACTCACCAAACAGGTCAGGGCAAGCCAGAGCAAACACACCCTGATCGGACAATCAATGGAAATCGTCAAGATACGCGACATGGTGAATTTACTCAGCGAATCAGACAGCACCGTACTGATTACCGGTGAATCAGGTACTGGCAAGGAAGTGCTGGCGCGCATGTTGCACAATGCCGGCACACGCGCCAAAAAACCGATGGTCTCCATGAACTGCGGTGCTATCCCCGAAGAACTGCTGGAATCCGAGCTTTTCGGCCATGTTAAGGGAGCCTTTACCGGCGCGATAAAAGCTCGAGCCGGGCGTTTCGAAGTCGCCAACGGCGGTACGATTTTCCTTGACGAAATCGGTGATATGAGTCCGAATCTACAGGTCAAACTTCTGCGCGTTTTGCAGGAGAGAAAATTCGAACCGGTAGGTAGCACCCAGAGCATGGAGGTGGATGTTCGTGTCATTGCCGCTACGCACCGCAATCTGGAAGAGGAAATCAGTAAGGGTCGCTTCCGCGAGGATTTGTATTATCGCCTGAACATCATTCCCATTGAGCTGCCTGCATTGTGCAACAGACATGATGATGTGCTGCTCATAGCTGAACATTTTATCAAACATTTCAACAACACCAAACAAGCAAGTATCGACGGCTTCTCTGGAGATGCAAAACAAATCATGCTGCATTACCGCTGGCCGGGAAACGTCCGCGAGCTGCAAAATCTTATCGAACGAATGGCCACCCTCAAGCGTAGCGGCATCATAGAACTGGATGACCTGCCGTCTCGCATGCTGGGCGAAGCCGAGCGTATCCGGCAGGGTTTTCAGATTGACATGAAAGCAGAGGAGAATATCGACTTCAACGCCATGGTCGATGAATTTGAAAACCATCTGATTGTCTCGGCACTGGAACGCTTCGACTGGAACAAAAACCAGGCCGCCGGTTTTTTGACGCTCAATCGCACAACACTGGTCGAAAAAATCAAGAAAAAGGGACTTGCTCCGCTTTCCAAATAGCACTGTATCACCGGCATTGAGACGTTGATTACAGGAGCGCTCCGAACACCATCGAGCAAATGCTCAAAACCAGCTCGCCGCTATTTCTGAACGGCATAGCTCTTGCGTATGACAGGCATGCGCATCCTGTTTACGACCTTAGCCGTCCTCTCTTTCCTCGCCCCGTTACCGGTTTCGGCTGCCCCAAACGAGGATATTTCGACCATCCGTTCACTTTTACATAACGGAAATCCGGAAACCGCTGAAAAAAAAGCCTATGCTCTTCTCAAAACTGGAAAAACAGATGACCGCCAGCGGCGAAACCTGTTGCGGGTTATCGCCATTGCCGAGGAAATGCAGACATCACTGCATGAATACAACCATGCCGGCAAGGCTATCGCCGCATGGAAAACCCTTCTTCGTGAATTCATCTCACCCGATGACGCTGCAGGCATTCGTTGGAAAATAGCGTGGCTGTACTGGAAGCAAGGCGAATTCGCTCTCGCCATTCGTGCTTGCGACAATCTGTTTAAGGAATCTCCCGGTTCCAAGGAAGCCACCGAAGGACGGCTGTTAATCGCAAAAATTACCATCAAGCAAGACAAACTAAATATCGCACGCAAAAATATTCTCAAATATTTGTTGGCTACCTCCAGCGATAACGATCAGGCCACAGGTTTTGCGTGGATGTCGGTGGTCGATTTCACGCAGCATCGTCAGCAGGCCGCTTTCGCAAATATCAACAAAGCAATCAAGCTTTCACCGGGACTGATTTCCTCGGATGTCACGCTGCTTTCAACTTATGTTCAGTTGCTCTATGCACACAATGATATGAACGCTTTCATGTTACAATCTGGACGTTTTTTCGAGCGTTATATTGATCGCCCTGAAGCTCTGCTCATCCGTCTTTTGTACGCGGATATGCTGGTTGCGCACGGCGAAAAAGAAAAAGCTGCGATGGCCTACGAACGCCTGGCCGAAGTTGATCCGGAAACATCCATCGGCATCCGCGCCTTCATGCGCAAATTGATGCTTAATCATCAGGAAACAACCGATCTTGAGGTGCTCAAGCCGGTACTTTTATCGCTGAAAAAAATATCCGCCGATAATCAACTCTCACCCATTGAGGATGAATCCATGCTTGATCAGGCACAGCTATGGGAGCGACTTTCAGGTCAGGTCGATAAAGCTGATGAGAAAGCACTGGATTTATATAGCAGAGTGATTGTCGGCACGACAGCTAAATTTGCAGCAACAGCCAAACATGACGGCCATCAACTGTTTGTCCGTCATATGATGGCGACATTGCAAAAAAAAGATGCCGATCTGGAAACGATTGTGCTGTGGCGGCGTTATCCACAACTCAGACAACCATCGAAACAATTAAAAGGCCCGGCACTGAAAACCGATCGCCGCATACGGCTTGGCGTAGCATCAGCCATGCGGGAACTGATGGATTTTGGTGCTGCCGGAGAAATTCTAACAAAGCTTTACAAACAAACACAGAACAGTGTCGAAGGCGACAGGGTAATGCTGGAAAGAGCACAATTGTGGTTTGATCGCCATGATACCAACGGCTACACGAAAATTATGCGCTGGCTTGAATCACATCCATTTACACTTTATCGCCCTGAAATGCTCATGATTGCCGCCGGAGTTAAACTCTCGACCGGCCATCCGAGCGAGGCATCACAAACACTGAAGCAAGTCTCGGAACAGGATATTGCTTTAGAAATGCGCCCGACTTACTGGCGAATCAAAGCGGAAACCGCTACTGCACTTGAACTCTGGCATCGCGCCGCATCGGCATGGGACAGGTATATTGCCCTGCTCGATAAAACATCTTCATCCTCTTCTGCACTGCGTGCACGTGCCGATGTACTGTTCAAAGCTGGTGAATATAACAAAGCAGAGCAAGCGTATTTGCAAATACCGGAAGATTCGCGACATGCCCGCTGGCAATATCAGATGGCTGTTAGCGAACGACACAACGGCAAATGGCGACAATCCGAAGAGCGCCTGAAAACGCTCATTGATAGTGCCGATGCAGGTGAATACGCACTGCGCGCACGACTGCTGTTAGCCGATCATCAGGCCGCCAGCCTTTTGGCTGAATTTTAATGGCATCTCCTGCTGTCTGGCTTATTGCCTTCCCAGCCGCCATCGAAGGCGATCTGCGCGTTCAACTTGGTGGTGTATTAAGCAATGCGCGAATCGAGACATCACCCGAGATTCCGGGTAATTTGCAAATTGATAATTCACTGGTCTTTATCTTTGATTCACTGACGACAGAAGCTGCTGTCACACGGTTATTTTCAAACAACCCGCAGGCCAATGTGGTGGTGCTCTCCGAGTCTGGAAATCAGGACAGAGCAAGCGACCTCATGCGTATGGGGATTATGGATTATCGTATCCTGCCGTGTCCGGACGAAGCGATTGAAATTTATGCGCGCAAGGCCGGTCATCTGGCCGAATTGAACCGTCAGGCAAACAGTAACAAAAAAGACGCCGACGAATTCATCACCCAGAATGCAGAAACGCGCCGCCTGCTTGATCAGGTGGCGCTGATTGCACCGAGTTGCGCTTCTGTACTTGTGGTTGGCGAATCAGGAACCGGCAAGGAGCGGCTTTCACGCTTCATCCATCAATGCTCCAACCGCAGTAACCGGGCCTTTATTGCCATCAATTGTGCCGCCATTCCGGAAGGCGTACTGGAATCCGAATTATTCGGCCATGAAAAAGGCGCGTTCACGGGTGCGACCAGCGCCCGACCGGGAAAATTTGAACTGGCCCATCAAGGTACACTTCTACTTGATGAAATCACCGAAATGCCGCTGCATTTGCAAGCCAAATTATTGCGCGTCCTGCAAGAAGGAGAAGTTGATCGGCTGGGTGGCCGCGCGCCGGTAAAAATTGATGTCCGAATCATCGCCACCAGCAACCGCAACATTGAAGAAGCCGCCGCCAAAAATGAATTCCGGCAGGATTTATATTATCGCCTTAATGTCGTCACCGTCCGTTTACCGCCGCTACGTGATCGCAACAGCGATATTTTACCGTTGGCAACGCATTTTTTAACGCATTTTAGCCATATGTACGGTAAAGCAGCACCTCAAATCGGCAATGCAGCCCTGGGCATGCTTGACAGCTTCCCATGGCCGGGAAATGTACGCGAACTTGAAAATTGCATGCATCGCGCTTTTCTGATGTGCCCTACAGATGAAATTACCCCGGAGCACCTTGCTCTTACGCCGCCAGCAGGAAATTCCACAGCCCAAACAGCTACAGCGGCCATTACCGCCGGCATGAGCATCCGGGATATGGAGCGCGCCCTCATTTGCGAAACCATCCAACATGTACGCGGTAATCGAACCGAAGCAGCCAAGTTACTCGGCATCAGCATTCGTACGCTTCGCAACAAGCTAAACGACATCGAATCTGGCACGCCGCTTGCTCCTGATTCAAACAAGAAAACAACGAATAATTCGGACTTGGGTTATGTCAGGGAAGACACCGCCGAAATCAATATCTGTAGCGTCTAGGAGCAAGCATGGGTCACCCTGTATCCGGTTTATTCAACCGTAATTTCAATACGCTCGCCAACGCCCTTTCCGTTCGTGAGCACATGCAAAATGTGTATGCAGCGAATATCGCCAATGCCGATACGCCGAATTACCACGCTGACACGCGTCAATTCAGTGATTTCCTAGCTGAAAAACAGCGCGTATCAGGTAGCGCACCGCTGGCGCTCACCCAATCCGGACACCTGTCTGTTAATTCGGAGCCATCAAGATGGCAATCAACACTCTCCCGCGATTCACAGGCCTCTCGACGCATGGATGGCAACGATGTCGATATGCAAAAGGAAATGGCCGGGATGGCCGAAAACCAGTTGATGCACGATTTAACACTGCGCCTTCTCAAAAAACGACTTGATGGCATGTCCGCTATTATCAAAGAAGGAGGCCGCTAATGGCAAATAGCTTATTTGGCGCCATGAATATCAGTGCTGCTGGCATGTCCGCACAGCGTTCGCGCATGGATATTGTCGCCGAAAATATCGCCAATGCAGATTCCACACACACCGCAAAGGGTGGTCCCTACCGCCGCCGTCAGGTCATATTTGAATCCCATCAGGCGAAAGTAAAATTCGACCGCGTTTTCCAGTCCAGTTTTCAAGGTGGCGGCCCAAGCAGTGTTAAGGTCTCTTCAATCATCGAGGATAAGAGACCGTTCCGCGAGATTTATGATCCGGGCCACCCCGATGCAAATGCCAAAGGCATGGTCAAATTACCGAATGTGAATACCGTTGAAGAAATGGTGGATATGCAATCTGCATCACGCAGTTTCGAAGCCAATGTCACCACCATGGAAGCGGCCAAACGCATGTTCCAGAAATCACTAGAATTATTGCGTTAGGAGGATATATACAATGAATATCAATAGCTTAGGTCATCTTCCCAACATTGCCCGTCCGCAGTCCGAAACGAGCAATACATCGCCCGGACAGTTCGGTGCGCTGATCAACAAATACATTGAACAAACCAACATTCAGGAACATACAGCAGGCAAGGCAGCCCTCGATCTGGCCACCGGTAAGAGCCAGAATGTTTCAGAAACCATGCTGGCTATTCAACAAGCGGATGTTTCCTTTCAATTAATGCTCAGCGTGCGCAATAAACTCGTCGATGCCTACCGCGAAGTCATGCGGATGCAGGTATAAGGAGCCCTGATCCATGGCAAACGAACTACTGCCCTCCACACATAACAGCAATATATCACCGCTGGCGGAAACATCCGACGAAACAGAACATGCCAGCGCAACTAATTTTGTGCGCCCTTCCATAGCTACGATAATTCATCAGAACAGGAGAATCCTGCTGTTTATCGCTGCCGGGCTAATGCTTACTGCCTTTATCAGCATGATTCTATGGTCGTCAAAAACGCCCTATCAAACCTTGCATGCCGGCATGGACAGTCAGGATGCAGCCGCTGTTGTCGAATATTTGCAAAAAGAACACATCCCCTATCAATTGCAGGGTGAAGGGACCGTACTTGTACCTGCCGATCAGGTTTATGCAACCCGGCTGAAACTGGCCGGACAAGGAATCACGCCAAACGGTACCAACGGATTTGAACTTTTTGACAAGAAAACAGACTTCGGCATCAGTGATTTTGTTCAGAAAGTGAATTATCAACGTGCCTTACAGGGTGAATTGGCGCGTACCATTGAAGTCTTGCCGATGATCAGCACGGCACGCGTACATATTGTCATGCCCAAAGCATCGGCTTTTGCAGACCGCAACCGTAAAGCTTCGGCATCGGTCATGCTGAAACTCACAGGCAACCGGAAACTTAATCAGCAGAATGTAAATGCCATTGAGAATCTGGTCGCTGCCAGCATACAGGGGCTGAAAACATCGGACGTCACCGTCGTCGATTCGACCGGTAATCTGCTCTCCAAAAACGACGACCAACAGGCCATGGGTGCGGGGCAGACGCTTCAGGAAACACAAACGAAAATAGAGCGACGTTTGGAAATGCGCATCACCGGCATGCTTGAGCAAGTCGTCGGCGAAGGACAGGCTGTGGTTCGCGTAACGGCCAATATCAATAGGCAGATGATCGAACAGAACAGTAAACGGTTTAACCCGGACGAACAAATTGTTCGCAGTCAGAAAGAAGTGAATGAAAGTCATACCAGCGCCAATACAACCCCGGTTGGTGTACCCGGAACCGCGTCCAATACGCCCGGTGGAAATCCGGCTGTAAACCCCACCACGCCGAATCCACCCAAAGACAAAGCCGAGCGCGGTGAACGCACGACCAATTATGAAATAAGTTCAACCACCGAACACAAGGTGATTCCCTCCGGAGGCATCAATAAAATATCGGTTGCTGTTATTGTTGGTGGCACATTTAGCAAGCCGGGTGACGCATCCAGCTTCCAGCCGCGCAGCAAACAGGAATTAAAAACCCTGCAGGGACTGGTTGAGCGCGCCATTGGCTACGATGAGGATCGCGGCGACAACGTTGAAATTCAAAGTTTACCGCTTCTGGCTGTCAGCAACGAGCAGGACCAGCAATCGCTGGCCACACAGGAAAACAAGGCGTTTTATCTGGAACTCGCCCGTTACGGGCTGGTTGGCATAGGCATGTTACTGCTGGCATTCTTTATCTTAAAGCCGCTGACCAAAGCCATGGGAGACAAAACACGCGATACAGAAGGGAACCTGCCGTCGGAACCCCTCTCGGCCCTGACGCCAGCAGCTTATGCACACCTTGAATCCATGGAACAAGCCCGACAATCCATCGCTCATCAGCCGGAACGCGCCAGTAAAATCGTCCGCGAGTGGGTGGAACAGGCATGAACGCAAAAAAGAAGTTAAGCGGGCTCGATAAAACAGCGATTCTGCTCTATACCCTCGGACCGGAGATGGCTGCACCGCTGATTCGCGACCTTGACGACCCGACGCTGATTCGTATCAGCCAGCGCATGTCGGATCTCGGAAAGATTGAGTCGGAAACCGTCAATAGTGTGCTTGAGGAATATTTAGAAAAACACACCTCGGACGACCCGATGTTCCATGCCTCGCGTAAAGATGTGGTCGAACTGCTACAACATGCAGTCAATGAAGAACGTAGCCAGCAGGTACTGGCCAGTCTGAACGAACCCAAGAAGATGACCATCTGGGACAAATTATCGCGGATGAAACCGGAAATGATCAAATCCTATATCGAAGCGGAACACCCGCAGACCATCGCACTTATTCTGGGCCATATCGACACCTCCGTGGCCAGCCGGGTCATCGCATTAATGCCGGAAGAGTTACAAATGCCAGTCGTGTTGCGTATGTCCAAAATTGAGTCAGTACCCGCCGATCTGGTTAAGGACATCGAAGAAACGCTGGAATTGGGACTGAATGGTTCGGAAGGCCAATCCGGGCTTAGCTTCGACGGCATGGTGAATGTTGTCGAAATCCTGAAAAAACTGGACAAATCTGTTGCTACCCCCATTTTGCAGCAACTGGAGGAGAAGGACGAGGAACTATTTAAACAGGTTGATCGCCTGCTGCTGATATTTGATGATCTTATCGAGTTATCCGACCGCGATATTCAGACCATTCTCAAACATATTTCCTCCGACGACCTGGTCAAAGCACTCAAAGGTGGTTCCGACGAAATAGCCGAGGTTTTTTTCTCCAATATGTCGTCCCGTGCAGCTGAAATTATGCGTGAAGATATGGAAGTCATGGGTCCGTTAAAACTCGCTGATGTCGAAGACGCACAGATGAATATACTCAAGAGTGTCCGCAAGCTGGATGATGAAGGAGCCATTTCGTTAGGTGGCAACGAGGAAATGGTCTGACATGACTTCCTCCGTTCTCTCCCCGTTACCACTGAAATATATCGAAGGCACAGCTATCAGCTCTCCCCTGCGTGAACTTGGCCAAAATGAAGACAGAAATACAGGTAGAGAAAACCAACGCATGCGCCAGTTGGAGAAAATGCTCAACGAGGCACAAGACCGTAGCGAAGAACTTGAACGAAAAACCTACGATAAAGCCTACAATGCAGGAGAACGGGCAGGTATGGATTTGGGGCGCAAACGTGCCGAACAAATGCTGGAAACCATGCAATCGTTGCTTAAACAATGTGAAATTCATGCACGACAATTTCAAGAGCAAGCGGATCAAGTTATTCTTGATATTGCCGAATCCATTGTCCGCCATGTGATTGGCAGCGCGCTTGAAGAGCAGCCTGAATATCTGCACAAGATGATTGAGCAGGCTGTCAGCCTTCTACCCACCCACGAAACCTTACATCTGGCGGTTTCCGCTCAGGATATCGACATGTTTGAACGCCTGCTCGAAGAAACACCCGCAATACTAACAAGTGACGACAGCATTGAACCGGGAACCTGCCGGATTATGGCTAACGATCACGATACGCTTGTCGATCCGCAAGCCGCGATTAGCGAATGTATGCAGCACATCTACAGCAAGCTCCTGCAACGCAAGGAACAAGTAGCGCAGGTAGAACAGGTAGAACAAGTACCGGAACCTACAGAGCACGAAACTCAACCCGAAACCGATACCCCGGAACCTTAAAATGACTGGGCAGGCCGTACTCTGGAATACCGCTGCACGCCGGAAAACACTCGCAAGCCTGAAACACATTCGGCCATTCCCGCAATTGGGACGTGTTCGCAAAGTTATCGGCCCGATGCTCGAAGTTGATGGTTTGCACGCCAGTATCGGGCGTGCCTGCGACATTCAAACCGTTGATGGAGAATCCATCGAAGCTGAAGTCGTCGGCTTCCGTGATGAAAATACAATTCTGATGCCTGTAGGCCGGGTTCGTGGTATCGCACCGGGTAATTCCGCACGTCTGCGGCCCAATCCACCCGGCATGAATGTCGGCCCTGAATTACTCGGCCGCGTCATCGACGGCCTTGGCCGACCCATGGACGATATGCCGCTTACACCCACAGGCAGCTTCCGTACTTTGCACGGTGAATACATCAACCCCTGCCATCGCCATATTATTGACACACCACTGCAACTCGGTGTGCGGGCGATTGATTCCTGCCTCACCGTCGGCAACGGTCAGCGCATCGGCCTTTTTGCAGCCGCAGGTGTCGGAAAAAGCTCGCTGATGGGCAAGATGGCGCGCCATTCAAATGCTGATGTCAATGTGATTGCGTTGGTTGGTGAACGCAGCCGGGAAGTTCGTGAATTTATCGAAAAGAACATTGGCAAGGATGCGCTTAAACGCAGCATTGTCGTATTCTCCACCTCCGATTCAGCCCCGGTTCTGCGTATTCGTGCTGCCTTGCTGGCTACAACCATCGCCGAATATTTCCGTGATCAAAACCAGCAGGTTCTGCTTATGATGGACAGCCTGACCCGCTTTGCCCAGGCCCATCGTGAAATCGGCCTGATGCTCGGTGAACCACCTGCCAGCAAGGGATACACACCATCCTGCTTTGCCTCAATGGCTGAAATTCTGGAACGCGCAGGTCCCGGTATGGGACAAGGCAGTATCACCGGTCTGTACACAGTTCTGGTCGAAGGTGACGACATTAACGGTGATCCGGTTGCCGATGCTGCAATCAGCATTCTCGATGGTCATATCGTGCTCAGTCGCGCGCTCGCCGAGCAAGGGCATTTTCCTGCCATTGATATTTTGCGAAGTATCAGCCGTTTGAGTAACCATCTGAATTCCGATGAATTAAAGAAAGCGGCACGCTCCTTGCGTAAAGATTTATCATTATATGATCGCATGGAGGATATGGTGAACATGGGTGCATATGAACGCGGTAGCAATCTCGAACTCGACAAAGTTATTGATCGCATGCCGTCTATTCGCGCATTTTTGCAACAACGACAGGACGAAATAATCACGCTTGATGATGCCGGTCGCCGCCTTATCGAAATCATGTCATCGAAACGGGAGGATACATAAATGAAACTCTTACCCCATCAGGTGTTAAAAAAACTCGCTGAACATGCCCGCAGTCGCGCACAGCACGAACTGGCCGCATTAAACAATCAGCGGCAACAGCTCTATACACAACGGGACAAGCTGCTGGCACATATCAAACAGATACAGGAACAACGCGAGCAGGCTATTCGCATATCCGTTCAAGCCGGCACCTTGTTGATGTACGAAGAAACGATTGCCGACCAGAAACAGCAAATAGCCACGTTAGAAAATAAAATGGAACAACTACATGGACAGGAACAGGAACTTCTCAAACGTTGGCTGGAACATGACCGGCGCAGCAAAGCATTGGCTCGCGTCGATGAGAAATTCATCAATGAGGCTAAATTTGCACTGGATAGGCATCAGCAACACATCGACGATGATCGCGCTGCAAGTCGTCTGGTTAGGAATGCCTCCCACTCACTGGCCGCAGGCGCATAAACATGATGCAAACCGGTCGCGTACTGATTCTGCTTAGCCTGCTAAGCGTATTGGTTCTCGGGCGCACCGGGCTTTCCATGTGGCACGGCCAACAACCCGTTGACGATGTGATAAAAACCGCACAGGCATCGCCGGAGAAGCCTACTGCCGCCCTCACTGGAAAAGAAAACAATCAACAGAAAAATACGAATATTGCCGCACCGGCATCAACAAACCTTATTCCCGAAGCCAGCGCCCTGCCCTACACACCGGATACCGAGGCTATCAGTCGGGCTGAGAGGGAGACGCTGCTTTCGTTACGTAAGGTTAGAAATGCACTGGATGAACGCCAGAAAGCACTGGATGAACGCCAAAAGGCCGCCGAGGCTTCCGACCAAAAACTGACCGAACGCCTAAGCGATTTGGAAGAACTGGAAGCAAAAATCAAGGATATGTTGGCACAAGAAAGCAGCATCAACACCAAAAAAATTAAACGATTGACCGCTGTTTACGAGGGCATGAAAGCTGATCGTGCCGCGCCGGTTGTCGAACGCATGGACTTATCGATTATCGTACGCATGTTTTCGCGTATGGATGAAAAAAAGGTCGGAAAAATTCTCTCCTTCCTGCCTCCGGAACAGGCGGTGAAAATCAGTCAGGCGCTGACCGACCGCATCAGCAATGTGAAATAGCCAGCTCATGACATCGATGATAAAAAGCTCAGCACTACAGGATATTTGCTGCCGTCTGGTGCAACAAAAAGATTCCCATATTGCTGCCGGAGTGGTCGATCTGGACACAGCTATCGCTCTTGCCACCTATCACGAAGTTGATTATTTCAATGATGCTTATGTCGAAACAGTCATGGAAGCCTGCGTCAATATGTTTCGCGGACCGGTCATGGAAGAAATCGATGAACTGGTATCCGCGCAACGGGATATGCCTTTTTCGCGCAATATGAAAGAGCTTTATTTCCGCACACCGCACACCCATCATTTTCTGTGTTGTCCTGAAAAAACGTCCTGTGTGCTGATTCTGGTCACATCCATCCATGGCGAACGCGATACTGCCTGGCAGATGGCACATGACGCGCTCATCAAGATTGCACCCCACTGCCCTCCACCGCTCGCATCCCAGGAGATATAGCTGTGAAATCCGTTCTGCAAGACCGCCCGTTGCTCTACCATCATCTCGAATGGGTACTGATGCACCCGCGTTTCGGCATTCTGATGCTCATTCTAATTGCCGCCTCGTTTGCGCACAATCAACTGCTGGCAACGATTCTTTTTGTAGCTTTCTCCATTGAGCTATTTATGCGCATGGCCATCATGCGCCACAAAATTAACACCAACCCCTACCGCTCATCGCTGAACAGAAAACTGGACGGGCTTTTCCTTGTCCTCGATATGATCGGTATCATTTCGCTGCTCATCACGGTGCTAAATATCCCGCTTGATGCCGAAAGCGCCACGGCGGCCCGCCTGCTACGTGCATTTTATCTGATGCGCACTTTGCGCGCCTTCCGCTATATCGACCTGCAAAGCGCCATGTATTCACCAACTTACGGCATGTTCATTTCGCTGATAATTCTACTCTCTTTCTTCGCAGACGGCACGATGCTGTGGGTGGTTATCATCTTCTTCAGTGTCGAATTGGCTGTGCGCGCGATGATTATGCGCCATATGGATTTTGAATCGCGCAAAGAACGCATCACGGAATGGGTTTACTGGTGGGTTGACCTGCTGGCTACCTTCGCAATGATTCCCGCCCTTGCCATCGTGCCACATGGCGCTGCTCTACGCGCCCTGCGGCTCATTCGTTTGCTGCGCCCGTGGGCCATCATCCTGCGTAACCTTAAGGATGTCGTGCGTGAAGGACAATTCATGCAGGAGGTAAA
Source organism: Zetaproteobacteria bacterium (assembly GCA_003233235.1). GTDB lineage: Bacteria > Pseudomonadota > Zetaproteobacteria > Mariprofundales > Mariprofundaceae > UBA1543. The sequence continues at coordinate 2,192 of QILF01000120.1, read as the reverse complement.
CCTGATCCTTTTATTGCTCGCCGTGCTTGCTATTTCCGGCGGTGTAACCGGGCATTTCCTACTGCCTCCTTTTGACTACACCAGAGATGGCATCGTTAACGCTGTCGATGATACGCTGTTTGCCCAGATATGGTTCGCCTTCCGGCTGTTTACCGACCCGGGCAACTCAATCACCTATCCACCGAATACCAGTCTCGCCATCATATCGGTTATAGCGGTTATTATTGGAGTGTTTATCTTTGCTTTTTTTATCGGTATCGGCGCCCAGGTCGTTTCAGGCTTGATGCTGAAACTGCGCAACGAGCGCCTGAACGTGACCAATCATATGGTCATGCTCGGCTGGTCGGAAACCGCTCCTTATATCATCGAAAAGCTGCGCACTATATCAGAGCGACATTTTTCACATCTAAAGCTGGTGATGCTCGGCAATAGCGAAGATACGCCCGCAGAATTGGGGCAGAACCGCTGGATATCCTATCGCTGGGGTAATATGCAGGAAATCGATGCGCTCAATCGGGTGAATCTGGGGCATGCGCGTCAGGCCATTATCAATGTGCCGAATGATGTCCCGTATGCGGCGCAACTATCGCACAGTATCTTTTCACTGCTGGCTATTCGCAAGGTTAACCCGAATATATACCTGAATTACGCTTCGCCCGCACTCGCATCCCCACAATTGTCTTCGCACCACCATATCCTGCAAATCGGCTGGGATAATAAAGATGTCTACAATAAACCGACAGTCGTCATGTCACAAATCCAGATTGCTGCCAATATGATGCGAAATATCATTGTCTATCAGGACTTTGATCAAGTCATGGAACGGCTGATGATACCGGAACGCACCGAGGAATCAGCGCTGCAAATCAGCGAGTGGTGTGGTGAAATGAGCATCCGCGATGGGCTTGTTTGCCTGAGCAACCGGAAAAACGATCTGCATCTGGATATGCGTTCACTCGCTGCCACCATGCTGCCGCGCGGTATTACGCTGATTGCGGTCGCAGATAAAAACAGACGAGTCATTCCGCTTTACAAGCTCGCCGAACACGCACCGTTCACAGCGACTGCCATACTGGCGCTGGCCATTCACCCGCGTGATGTGCACGGTGAAATGGCCTATATGTATGCACGCGGGGGAAAAATAAACGCAAGTGAATCTATCTCCAAAACGACAATCAATCTGCACGACTGCACGGCTCCGGCACAGAAAAAGAAAATACTCAAGCTGGTCATTACCGGTTGGGTAACAGCGCTGCCGTTATTGCTCAAAATGCTGCTGCGCGATTTCGAACGCATTGAGGTTCGCATCATCGACGATCTGACCCGTCAGGAACATATTCATCACATCGTTTATCTGCGCCGTCGTCTTGGCGAAATGAAAGGTGCGCTTGAGCGTGTTGATTTTGAGATCATCCGCTGGGATTTCACCGACATGAATCGCTTGCGCGATTTTGTACAGGATGCAGATCGTATTTTTCTTTCTCAACCGCAACATCTGAAAGAAAAAGCCTATCTGGCCATCACCACCGTATTGGCGCATCTGATTACGGTTGTACGTGAACAACAATCGACACCGCAAATCTTTCCCATCCTGCAAAACCGCGAACAGGCCCGTCTGTTGCAGGAGGAACTTGACCGTTTTGACCTGCCTACCGAGGTGCATGTCACCGTCCCGAACGAATTTTACGGCACCTATATTGCCCATACCAGTTACCATATGTATGCCTCGGAAGAAGAATCCGCATACGAATTACAACGCGCCCTCCGGCATAGCATCGACACCTTGATGTCGGATGTCGGAGATGACGACGATATGGACATCAAAACGATTCAAGTCACTGGCGATTTGCCGGAAGATGCCGAACAGTTGTTCACCGCTTTGTATGATCAAGATTATATCTGGATCGGCTACCGTCTGCATCATGGCTTTGCATGGAGCGATCCTTTGCAGGATAAAATCCGCAAATTTTTCCCGCGCGAACAGGATTTTTCCTGTCTTCGCCAGAATCAGATTATTATCAATCCGTTCGGCAATCCGGTTTCCCGCCATTCATGGCTGGAATGCCGCAACGACATCGCTGAATTGATTGTCATCAGCGACGAATAAACCTTCTCAGTTCACGCATAGTTCAACACCACAATAGAAACGAATGCACCCTTTTCCAACATCTCCAGAACCCACCTCTGCTTGA
>QILF01000074.1 GCA_003233235.1 Zetaproteobacteria bacterium | reverse complement strand
GTGCTCTTAAAACAGGATGCAGATGTCGATGATAAAGCACTGCGACAAGCCGTAAAAAAAGCCGGTTTCACTGCCCGCGATATTACGCGCCAGTGACAATTTTCACGCGCTTTTTCCCATCGCTTTTCGGACTATTTGTTGCTGCTTTGCTTGCCGCTTGCACGGGTAGCCCTGCCAACGTGCAAACATGGGGCGGTTTGGGAGATAAACCGGGAGAGTTTAACGAACCCTTTGATGTGGCGGTGGATGCGGATGGATTTGTCTATGTTACCGATGTGCGCAACAAGCGGGTGCAAAAGTTCACTGCGGATGGCGATTTTCTGATGGCATTCGGTCAAAAGTTATTCGAAAAACCGGCGGGTATCGGGATTGGCCCGGACGGCACAGTGTGGGTGACGGATTACGATCTGGATCGCATCTGTCATTTTGACCGCAAGGGAAAGCTCATCGCGGCATGGGGCGAGGCTGGCGATAAACCGGGCGAATTTGAATCGCCGGTGGATATAGCTGTGAATTCTACGGGTATGGTGTATGTGGTGGATCAATACCACCACCGTATTCAGAAGTTTTCACCGGATGGCCATTTCATCAGCACTTGGGGCAAACGGGGTAAGGTTAATATCGTACGCTCGGCTCTAAATTTCCTGATTCCGGATGGTCATCAAGGTGAGTTCTATTACCCGTCCCGAATTGCCATTGGATCGGATAATCGTGTGTATGTGTCCGATGCCTACAATAATCGTGTGCAAGTATTCACTCCCGATGGTCATTTCCTGCGCAGTATCGGCGGTATGGGGCTGTGGGGCGGGCGTTTTCGTGTGGCTTCCGGCCTTGCGGTCGGGACGGATGGCAGCCTGTTTGTGGCAGATTTTTACAATAACCGAATTCAACATTTTGATCATGATGGTCATTTTATCAAAGCTTGGGGAGCTAAAGGCAATGAACCCGGTCAATTCTCCGGCCCTACCGGTGTTAGCGTGAGTGACGATGGACAATTATATGTGGCTGACTGGGGCAACCAGCGTATTCAAAAGTTTTCTGAATAAATTATTAATGAATTATCAATGCTTGCTATTGCCGGATTTCAAACCTAACGTGTCGCGCATGCGTTATCTGGCATGGATTGCTGTTTTCTCTCTGCAAATAGGTATGTTTATTTGCGGTGCGGGTATTGATGTCTGTCATGCTGCCGACGCCCCTGCGCAAATACAGGTATCCCATTCCGACACCGGGCATCAGAATATGCCTATCGATCAGACATGTACCGCACACGCCGCGCATGTGTTTCTGGGGCAGCTTGCTTTTTGTCAGAACCAGCCGACAATCCATTCCGAATCAGTTAATCTGTTGACCTCATTGAATCTCCCTGAGATTCTTTATTTAATCGAGCAACCTCCAAAAATTCTGCACAGCTGATTTTTTATTACTGAATTACCAGCGTAATTTTTTTATGTGTGGTTTTAGCTTGCTGTTGAATCATTCAGTTTAGGAAAAATCAGCTTCCCCGTTATTTTTATATTCTAATTCACAGGGGGAAACTGTGCGCACACGTTTTTTTATAACCGGAATATTATTATGCATTCACCCATCCTATTCTCATGCAGAGAGTTTGCAGGAGGCCATGTATGCGGCTGTCAAACAGCATCCAATGCTGCAAATGGCAGAGCAAAATATTGGTATAGCTAAAGGTAACCTGGATGAGCAGGGGGCTTACGCCTATAACCCCAAACTTATTCTGGAGCCGCAACGCCGCCGTTTGCTTGGTGGAGGTATTGCCAAGGATTATTATATTACCCTGTCTCAGGGTATTGAAATCGCTGGCAAACGAGGACTCAGGGAGCAGTCGGCCCAAGCGGCTTTGAGCGCTGTTAGTCAGGATAGAGAGGGCATACGCCAGCAACTGATGATTGAAGCTGCCAGAGCTTATGTGATGCTCTACTTTGCAGGTCAGACCTTTGACTTACGCAGCCAGCAAAGCGGCATGCTTAAAAAAGTCAGCCACGCTGTGGATAGAAAGTTGGCCTTGGGCGAATCCAGTCAACTGGATGCCAATCTTGCTCAATCAGCTTTTGCTTCCGCACTGAATGCAGCGACAGCTGCCAGGCAGCTTTTGACGCAAAGCAGGCAACGTTATTTGATTGCATTGGGCCGGAGTAATCAGGTAAGTCCGCAAGCGACGGGCAAACGATTCAAACTGGAGTTGCCTAAGCTGGCGTTGGGCTGGAAATCACCGGCAGATGCATACAAGCTGGCGCTTGAATCACGTCCCGACCTTTTAGCTTTGCGCTCAAAATTGGCGCAATCCGATGCGCAGGCTAATTTGGCCAGCGCGGCACGTATTCCCGATATCACTTTAAGTGCAATGAGCGGGCGTGAAGCGGGAGAAAATCTGGTCAAACTGGGAGTTACGATTCCCTTCCCCATCCTGAATAGCCATCAGGGTGCTTATCACGCAGCACTGGCTGAGAAGGAACGGGTGAGCACAGGGTTGAACTGGTCAAAACAGCAATTGCGCTATGCGGTACAGAGTGCGATTGATAACCATAGCAATGCCATGCAGGCCTTATCCGGCATTATCACTTCGAATATGCAGCAGAGTGCTAAAAATACCATCACCCTTGCCCGGAAAGCTTACGATGCAGGTGAACTGGATTTGGAAGAGCTGGTTGTTCATATCAGACAAGGGCTTGATGCCCGAATGACCGCACTTGAAATCATCAAACTAGGCTGGTTAGCCCGAATCCGACTGGCCGAAGTGCTGGGCCATCCCGAATATATTCTCAAAGGAATCCAATCATGAAAACAATAAACGTATTTATTATAACGATGGCGCTGTTCATGAGTGTTTCAGTGATCAATTTCAATGTCATGGCGGGCGAACAAGGTCATGAAAAAGGTGGTCATGCAGGTGAAGGGCATGACGCCCATAAAGAAGGCGGCGTGATTAAGCTAACACCTGCACAAATCAAACAGGCCGGCATTACAACTGAAAAGCTGCAATTACGTCCGGAAATACAGGCTATTACTGCCCCCGGAATCGTGGCATTTAATGCTTATGCACTGGCTGACATCACGACACTGGTTGATGCTATCGTTCATGCTCGGCATGTGCGTTTGGGCGATCATGTGAAAAAAGGGCAGGCGTTGGTCACCCTGAATAGTACGGCTCTTGCACAGGCACAGGCTGGTTATCTGAAGGCAAAAGCGGAACATAATAGAAGTGAACAGGAATTGGCACGTCTGCAAAAACTGGCACAGCAAAAGATTGTTTCTCAGGCTCGATTGCAACAGGCTGAAAGCACCTACCAGACCATGCATGCCAATCTGGCTGCAGCTAAAGCAACACTTTATTCCTACGGCTTGAACAAACATGACATTTCAGCATTACTAAAGCAGGAAGAATATGGGTTGCTAACATTGCGCGCGCCCCATGAAGGAACGGTTGTCGCCGATCATTTCCGCCTTGGTCAGCACATGGCCGCAGGAAGCCGGTTGATGCAGGTGGTGGACGAGTCGCATGTATGGGTTGAAGTCAAAATACCGGAAACGCAACTTGCCGAGGTCAGGATTAAGCAATCCGCATCTGTCACGCCGAAAGGTGGAAGTGCACACTATTCGGGTGCGGTTATCAACATACATCATCAACTTGATGCTGTAACGCGTACCGCAGGTGTCCGTTTGGAGATTCAAAATCCGGACGATTTGTTACATCCGGGTATGTTTGTGAGTGCAGACATTGCAACGGGTTCCGGCGATAAAGCATTACTGCTGCCTGAGCAGGCCATCCAGCGTCAGGGTAGCGAATTGATTGTATTTGTTGAGGAAGAACCGGGCCATTTTGAACGCCGTGAAGTGACTGTCGGCAAGGTCAACATGGGCTTGTTTCCTATCCTTACAGGTGTGAAAGCAGGTGAACCTGTTGTTGTGAAGGGCGCATTTGTGCTCGCTTCAGAGCTGGCTAAAGCCGGTTTTGAAGTGCACAACCATTGAGGTATCGATTATGCTTACAAAATTGATTGATGCAGCGGTCAATAACCGCTTACTGATTCTTATGCTGTTGCTCGGCTCCATGGCTTATGCGGCGTTTGTTGTGCCGAAGTTGAATCTGGATGCTTTCCCCGATGTCACCAATGTACAGGTGCAGATTAATACAGAAGCTCAGGGGCTGGCCTCGGAAGAGGTGGAGCAGTTGATCACCTATCCGATTGAAGCGGTGATGTATTCGTTGCCCGATGTCGAAGAGGTGCGTTCGATTTCCAAAACCGGCCTGTCTGTGATTACGGTGGTGTTCAAGGAAGGCACGGACATCTACTTTGCCAGACAGTTGGTGTTCCAGAAGCTGCAAGATGCCCGTCAGACGGTTCCTACATGGGCTGGCATACCGAAAATCGGGCCGAATACATCGGGTCTCGGTCAGGTATTTCAGTATATTATCAAATCCGATCCGGCTGCCGGTTACGATGCGCTGACCCTCAGGGCGCTAAACGACTGGGTGGTCAAGTTGATGCTGATGCCGGTCGGAGGTGTCACGGATATCCTCTCCTTTGGTGGCGAAGTGCGCCAATATCAGGTGCAACTCAATGCTGAACGCCTGCTTTCCTATAATCTGCGTGTGAGCGATGTTGTAAAGGCCGTCGAGGCTAATAATCGCAATGCCGGCGGCTGGTATTTGCCGCAGGGTGATGAGCAACTGGTCATTCGCGGAGTTGGCTGGGTCCCCAGCGGCAAAGACGGATTGGCGGCGATTGCTGCGATTCCAATTAAAACCATCAATGGCACATCGGTTCGTGTGCGGGACGTGGCGAAGGTGGCCTTTGGCGGTGAAATTCGTCAGGGCGCAGTCACCATGACTGAACGCGCCGAAGACGGCAGCGTCAAGCCGCTTGGCGAAGTGGTGGTTGGTATTGTCCTGAAACGATTTGGTGCCAATACGAAAAATACCATTGATGATGTGAAGTCCCGATTGAAAATCGTGCAAAAATCCATGCCCGAGGGTGTCACCATCGCGCCTTTTTATGATCAGTCCGATCTGATCAATAAAGCCGTATGGACGGTGGAAAAAGCATTGCTCGAAGCTTTTGTGCTAATCATCATTATTTTGTTTTTGTTTCTGATGAATGTGCGTGCAGCAACGCTGGTATTGTTGTCAGTACCTATCTCGGTATTGTCCGCATTGGCGGTGATGGAGCACTACGGCATTTCAGCCAATCTGATGAGTCTGGGCGGGCTTGCCATTGCCATCGGCATGATGGTCGATGGCTCGGTGGTGATGGTGGAGAATATTTTCAAACATTTGGAAAAAACACCTGAAGGAGATCATGGCATCGCCTTGCGTATCACCGAGGCTTCCAAAGAAGTAGCGCGACCGGTGCTGTTTGCGGTGCTCATCATTCTGCTGGTATTCACACCGTTATTTTCACTGGAAGGTGTCGAAGGCAAGATGTTCACACCGATGGCATTGTCGATCTGCTTTGCCATGTTCGCATCGCTGCTGGTCGCCCTGCTGGTGATGCCGGTACTGGCAACTTATGCGTTTACCAAAGGCGTGGTTCACAAAGAGAGTCCTGTGCTGGCGCCGATTGCACGGGCTTATCATCGTCTGCTTCGTTCGGCTTTGAAGGCGCGTAAAATGGTGGTGGGCGGAGCAGCCGTGGCTTTTGTATTGACGATTGCCATCGTGCCATTTCTGGGTACGGAATTTGTGCCTGAGCTTGAAGAGGGGACGCTGGCTATTCGTGTAACGCTGGCGCCGTCCTCATCACTGGAATTCGGTAAAGATGTGGGGCAAAAGCTGGAACGGATACTGGTTAAGTCGTTCCCGGAAGTAACCTATGTTTCGTCCCGAATAGGGCGTGCGGAAATTGGTGGTGATCCGGAGCCGGTATCTAATGTGGAATTGTTTGTCGGCCTGAAACCAATTGCGGAGTGGACAAGCGCCAGTGACAGATTAACGCTGCAAAAGCTGATGCGTGAAAAAATGGAAGTGATGCCGGGTTTATTGATTGCATTTACCCAACCGATTGCCATGCGTGTTGATGAGTTAATATCCGGTGTTAAAGCGGCTTTGGCCATCAAGTTGTTTGGTCCTGATTTGAAGGTATTGGCCAAGATGGGTAAAAAAATCGAAACGCTGACCAAAAGTGTCAAAGGTACGCGTGATGTGGCGATGGAGCAGATTGAGGGTGAAGCACAATTGGTGATTCGTCCTGATCGAAGCAAGCTGGATCGATACGGTATTCCGGTGGACAATGTGATGAGTCTGGTGGCCGATGGCATTGGCGGGGCAACCGCAGGACAAGTGATTTCGGGCAATGAGCGTTATAATATCTATGTGCGTCTGGACAAGGATTTTCGTGATAGTCCCAAGGCGATTGGTAATTTGATTTTGCAAGCGCCCGACGGAGGCTGGGTACGTCTTGAAGATGTCGCGTCCATTGGCGTAGAACAGGGGCCGCCGATGATCAGACGTGACGATGTTCAGCGTCGTGTGGTGATTCAGAGCAATGTAGAAGGCCGGGATATGGGTTCTCTGGTGGCTGAGCTGGATCAGCGCATCCAGAACGAGCTTAAACTGCCGCCGGGTTACAGCGTGGTATTCGGTGGTCAGTTCGAAAATCAGCAGCGCGCACAAGCTAAATTGATGATTGTAGTGCCGCTTTCTCTGCTAATGATTTTTATTCTGCTCTATTTTATGTTCAACTCAATGGGTCAGGCCACACTGATTATGTTGAATGTTCCGATGGCTTTGATTGGCGGAATTCTGGCTTTATGGATGTCCGGTCAGTACCTGTCCGTACCATCCAGCATTGGTTTTATTGCCCTGTTCGGGGTAGCGGTGCTCAATGGCGTGGTGCTGGTTGATGCGATTAACCGGCACAGGGGGGACAGTAGCAATATTGATGAAGCCATCTGCAATGGTGCCGAAAGTCGCTTAAGGCCGGTATTGATGACGGCCATGATTGCAGGTCTGGGGCTTGTTCCCTTGCTGCTGGCTACTGGAATTGGTTCGGAAATTCAAAAGCCATTGGCAACGGTGGTTGTCGGCGGTCTTGTCTCTTCGACACTACTCACGTTGTTTGTTTTGCCTTGCCTGTTCGGGCGTTTCAGTAGCGATAAATAAAAAGGAGCCTGTTATGAAAATATCCTCCTTTCTACTTTGGTTTGCGAGAGAGGAAATATGATGGCGAATGATTTATGAGTCATAGTGACCACCACCATTCACTGAACGCCGCCTTCTGGTTGACGGCGGCGTTCGCTGTGGTGGAGCTGGTTGGCGGCCTCATGGCGAATTCACTGGCATTGCTGGCAGATGCGGGGCATATGGTTTCAGATGTTGCAGCTTTGGGTTTGGCCATGCTTGCCGGACGCATTGCCCAGCGGCCTGCCCATGCACAAATGACTTATGGTTATGGTCGTGCCAAAGTGCTTGCAGCACAGGTGAGTGGTTTGATGCTGTGGTTTCTCAGCGGCTGGATTATCTGGGAGGCAGCAGACCGGTTAGCCAATCCCCCGGTAGTTCAAGGGGGAATGGTGCTGCTGATTGCAAGCATCGGCTTAATCATCAACCTGATTATTATGCGCTGGCTGCATGGCAGCCACGATATCAATACGCGCGCTGCCTATTGGCATGTGCTGGGCGATGCACTGGGTTCTGTTGCCGCTATTGTTGCCGGTGGCGTGATTCTTTTGACCGGTTGGATGCCGATTGATCCGATTTTATCGTTTCTTGTTGCCGGAATTCTAGCATGGGGTGGCTGGCGACTGTTGCGCGAAACGACACTGGAACTCATGGAAGCTGTACCGCAAGAGATTAATCCAGAGACTATCGCACAAACGCTACAAACAATTGAGGGCATTGTTGGCATTCACCACATTCATCTATGGCGCTTGCCGACGGGTAAGTTAGCGATGTCTGCTCATATCCGGATTGATGAAATGAAGAATTGGCCTGCACTGCTGCCAGTGCTGATTAAAACGCTGAAACAACAGCGTATCGAGCACGCTACCTTACAGCCGGAAATAGCATGTCATGATGATTAGGGCCTGTTCACATAAAATCCAAGCGTAGCGCTTTGTTCGGATTTTATGTGAACAGGCCCTAAATAATGGAAACTCGCATCATGGGTGTTGCTCAAACAGGCGGGGTTTCCTTTGCTTCTGCCGCCCGTTTATTTAGGAAACGCTGGCCAATCAGGGTGAATTCAAACAACAACCACATGGGCAAGGCCAGCATGGTCTGCGTGATGACATCCGGTGGTGTGAGTATCGCAGCGGCAATGAAGATGATAAGAATAACGTAGCCCCGGTTTGCTTTCAGTTGTTCAAGGGTGACCACCCCGAAATGCATCATCAGCAGTAGTCCCATCGGTAATTCAAATGCGATGCCGAAGGCAAAAATCATGCGCATGAATAGGGTCAGCGATTCCTTTAGTGATGGCATGGCGGTTATTTGATCTGTAGCAAAGCTGAAGAAAAATTTGAAGGCAAACGGAAATACGCCGAAATAGGCGAACAAACCGCCAAAATAGAACAGTAAGCCGCCGATAAGCAGCAGCGGGGTGAACATGTGGCGCTCCTGTTCGTACAGGCCGGGAACGATAAATGCCCATAATTCAGCCAATAACCAAGGGAAAGTCAGAAAGAAGCTGAAAAACATGGCGACGCGCAAATAGGTGAAAAAGGCCTCATGCGGGGCGGTGAAAATCATGGTTGGATGCGGGCCGAGGGCTTCACGCAGTGGAAGTGAGAGCCACGAGAACAAAATATCCGCCTGCCAAAAGCACAGCAGCAGTGCCAGAATCAGGATGAGCATGTAGCGCAACAGACGATTGCGCAGTTCGATAAGGTGTGAAATCAACGGTTTTCGGGTGGTTGCGAGTCGGTTTTCTCCGATATTGGTTCTATATCGGTGATATCATGGATGCTATCCTGAAACTTGCCTTTCAAATTAGCCAGTTCATTTTCCACGGGTTGGCGTATATCCTGAAATTTGTCTTTTAGATCAATGAGTTCGTTTTCTACAGGTTGACGAATTTCCTGCTTGATATTGATCCACTGTTGGGAAACATAACCAATAATTTTACCGACTGTGCGTGCGGCTTGCGGCAGACGCTCCGGCCCGACGACAATCAATGCCACGAGTCCGATGATAATCATTTCCATCCAGCCGATGCCGAGCAATTCCATGATAAAGAATCCGGGTGATTAGTGTTTTTCCTCTTTATTGTCGTTTTGCAATCCGCTGCGCAGCCCGGTGACAAATTTGCCAAGCCCTTCACCCAGTTCAGGCAGACGCTTGGCGCCAAAAATCACCAGTACAATGACAAGGATAATGATGAGTTCCCATATTCCCAGACCAAACATATTTTTACCTCCTGAGGTGCGTCAATAATGTACTGCTAACTGCCCAGTATAAGGCAGACACCGATTAATGGCTAGGGGTCTGTCGCCCTTGCCGGAATCTACTGCATGGCGGGAGGCGTGGATCAAAAGCCTATGTATATTCGATGTTCGGAATCAGCATAATTTTTAACCGGAAATGTTTGTTTTCCAGTGTCGGTTCTGGATGTTTTTGTGTTTTGCCTAAATTAGTGTGAACAGGTACTAGACAGAAGACTTTTCGCTGTCGTGAAGAATGCGTTTTGCTTCACGGGCTAGGGCGCGGCGATGCAGTAGTAATTGCAGATGGCCGCCGCCGTGGGAGCGCCACAGATGGGCGGCGCGGATGCCGGAAAGCAGCAGGGCGCGCACCTGATTGGTGTTGTTGCTGTGGCCGAGAAATTCCGATTTTCCATGCACGATAATGCGTGGTTTCAAGGTGCTGATGGTTTCGCCGTATAATCCGGCAATGGCGGCGATGACGTTGCTGTGCATTACGCCGCCAAAGTATTCACGCTGTTTATCAATGCGTGCGATGCTTTCGCCGAGCTTGGCGAGCATTGTTTTGTCGTGCGAAAGCTTTTTTTCGAGGGCCATCATCGCCGCGCAATAGGCAATGAGTTCTTTGGCGGCATGAATGTCATTTTTTATGGTATCGCCGTGCAGCAGGTGTTGCAATAAAACCAGACCGGTGCGTAATTTTAACGGATTTTTATAAAGATGGTCGGCATGGACTGCGGTTTTTGCATCGGCAGGGGCCAATATACTGCTCAGACTGGTGTGGATTTCATCGTTGTCGGCACTTCCGTTGCGTGCAATGCCACGCACCAGATGCGCGACCTGAATCATGGCCGCAAGTGCAAGTACACGCTGGCGCAAGGGTTGATGATGCGAGGGCATTGTTGAATGCTTGCGGGAGACTGTTATTTAGCCATTCAAGCAATCAAGTATCAATTTCAATCAGGCACTCGTCCGGATTCACGTTGTCGCCCACATTGACATGAATCGTGCTAATCGTTCCCGATTCCGGTGCATAGACGGGATTTTCCATTTTCATGGCTTCCACGACCAGAACAACCTCGCCAGCGACGACTTTGCTGCCTTCTTCAACGTGCAGGGCAACGATGCGCCCCGGCATTGGCGTGGTGACATCGGAATCGTGCGAAGCTTTCGGACGTTTGGAACCTTTGGATGCTTTTCTGGCATCAATATTACCGTCTGCTGTTGGTACAACCTCGGTTAAAGTCTCGACCATCACTTCTTCGAGTACATTATCGACCTTGACGTAGAAGGGCCGGACATCTTCGCTCTTGTGACCGGAGCCTTCAACCTTGATGTGATATTCTTCGCCGTGGATAGTGATATTGAATTCGGTGGGCGCTAATCCGGGAGCACTGGAAGCGGGCGCTGCTTCAACGGTTTCAGCAGGTGCATCCAGCGGTTCCGGTTTGAAGATTCCGGCTTCGCGCTCCTCAAAGAATTCGAGTGCAACCGTCGGAAACAGGGCATAGGAAAGCACATCTTCGATGGATTTGGCTTTGTCGCCTATTTCACGCGTTAGCGCATCCAATTCCGGTTCAATCAAATCAGCCGGGCGAACATCAACGGGTTCTTCTTCGCCGAGCGCCAACTTACGCACGTCTTCATTCACTTTCCCCAATGTTTTTCCATACATACCCTTGAGGTAGCCTTTGGTTTCGTTGGTGATGACTTTGTATTTTTTGCCGGAGATAACATTCAGCACTGCCTGCGTACCGACAATCTGGCTGGTCGGGGTGACCAGTGGCGGATAGCCGAAATCTTTGCGGACGCGGGGGATTTCATCAAGAACCTCTTCCATTTTGTCTAGCGCACCCTGCTCACGCAATTGATTGGCCAAATTGGAAATCATACCGCCCGGAATCTGGTTGACGAATACCCGCGTATCGACGCCGGTGACATGCGATTCGAAGCGTGCATATTTTTTGCGCACATCGCGGAAATAGGCGGCGATGTCTTGTAACTTTTCAATATCCAGACCGGTATCAAATTCGGATTCGGCAAAAGCTGCAACCATTGATTCGGTGGCCGGATGGCTGGTTCCGCCTGCCAGCGGGCTGATGGCGGTATCAATAATATCGCAACCGGCGTGGACGGCTTCCCATTGCACCATTTCGGCAACGCCGGAGGTGGAATGGCTATGTAGATGGAGCGGAATAGTGATTGTTTTTTTGATGGTTGTAACCAGTTCGCGTGTGGCCAGCGGTGTTAACAGGCCGGCCATATCCTTGATCGCCAATGTGTCGCAGCCCATATCTTCAAAGCCTTTGGCGAGATCGACATAGTGCTCCAGCGTATGCACCGGACTGGCTGTGTAGCTGATTGCACCTTCGGCGTGTTTGCCATTGGCTTTTACCTGTGCAATGGCAACGCGCACATTGCGCAGGTCGTTCATGGCATCGAAAGTACGAAATACATCCACACCATTTGCCGCCGCCATATCGACGAATTTTTGTACGACATCATCGGCGTAATGGCGGTAGCCGAGAAGATTCTGGCCGCGCAAAAGCATTTGCAGTGGCGTGTTGGGCAGTGCTTTTTTCAGTTCGCGCAGACGTATCCACGGACCTTCCTTCAGGTAGCGCAGGCAGGTGTCAAACGTAGCGCCACCCCATGCTTCAATCGACCAGAAGCCGATGGCATCCATTTTTTCACAGATGGGCAGCATATCGTCGAGGCGCATACGGGTGGCCAGTAGAGACTGATGCCCGTCGCGTAGTGCCAGTTCGGTAATTGCCAGTTTTTTTCGTTCATTCGTCATGCTGTCGTCCTCTTTGTAAACTTATCAACTGTTCGTTTGTGTTTATAAACCTGCATGCGCGGCAATAGCAACGGCCACAGCTGCGGCAATATCTTCGCGTACTTCATGTGCCTTGTAATCCAGAAATTCCGGATGCAAATCGAGAAAGCCGGTGTGGAATTTGCCGTGCATAAATGCCTCGGAGGCGGCAATATGACGATAAAAGGGGAGCGTCGTCGGCACGCCACGGATGTTGTATTCATTCAGGGCGCGTAGCGAACGTCTGACGGTGTGCTGCCAGTCAGGTCCCCAAATCGTAAGTTTGGCGCACATCGAATCGTAGTGTGGCGGAATGGTATAGCCGGGATAGACACATCCATCAACACGAACACCGGGACCGCCGGGTGAGTAGTAGCGGCTGATTGTGCCGGGCGTTGGCAGAAACTGATTCTTCGGCTCTTCGGCATTAATGCGGAACTCAATAGCAAAACCACGATGCGTGATATCTTCCTGTGTAAAGGGCAGGGGGTCTCCCGAGGCAATGCGGCACTGCTCGGCGACCAGATCAATGCCGGTAATCGCTTCGGTAATGGTATGCTCCACTTGCAGGCGGGTATTCATCTCCATGAACCAGAAGTTACGGTCTTTATCGACCAGAAACTCAACGGTGCCTGCATTGGCATAATTCACGGCTTTTGCCGCTTTAATGGCAACCGCTCCCATTTCTTCGCGTAATTCAGGGCTCAGGAACTGGCTGGGAGCGAATTCAATGAGTTTCTGATTGCGCCGCTGAATTGAGCAGTCGCGCTCAAACAGATGAACGCAGTTGCCGTGCGTATCGGCAAGGATTTGGAATTCGATATGATGCGGTTCGACAATGCACTTCTCCATGAACAGCTCGTCGCTACCGAATGCAGCCATTGCCTCCCGCTGGGTAATCACATAATTCTCACGCAATTGTTCATCGTTATCGCAGCGGCGGATGCCGCGTCCGCCACCGCCCGCAGCGGCTTTAAGCATGATCGGATAACCCATATCGTGTGACTGAACGAGTGCCTCATCTATGTTTTCAAGTGACGATTTGGAGCCGGGAATAACGGGAATATTAGCTGCAATCATGGCCGCGCGCGCTTTGGTTTTGTTACCCATTTCTTCGATAGCCTCGGCTGAGGGGCCGATATAGACCAAACCGGCCTTGCAAATTTCACGCGCAAAATCCGCATTTTCAGAGAGGAAACCATAGCCGGGATGGACGGCATCGCAGCCGCTTTCAAGGGCTATATTCACAATCCGGTGGATGTTCAGATAACTTTTGACCGGATCAGGGCCGATCATTACTGCACGATCGGCCTTTTTGACGTGCAGTGCATGGCTATCGGCTTCGGAATAGATGGCAACCGATTCAATACCCAGTTCGCGGCAGGAACGGATGATACGAATGGCACATTCGCCACGATTGGCGACCAGAATTCTTTTGAACAAAGTTTGCTCCTCAACCGGGTCTCGTCTGGATGCAGACGGGAGTTTAACGGTGCAGGATACTAGCCCGCTGATGCTGTCTCGACAAACCGCGCCGCTTTACCGCCTGATATATACGATTTCCCCTTCTCGAACATGCGTAAACAGCTCCAGAATATCGCGATTTTTCATGCGAATGCAGCCATGCGAGGCAGCTGTTCCGATAAGCGCCTCCTGATGCGTGCCGTGAATATAGATATACCGTGAACGGGTATCAACCAGGCCTCGTTTGTTGTTGCCGGTTTGTGTTCCACTCAGCCACAGAATCCGCGTGAGAATCCAATCGCGACAAACATCATCATGCTGGTTGTCATAAATACAGCATGCTTTGCGGGCTGAAAAAGCCGTAAATATTGACATATTTTCACCAATTTTGGCGTAAATCCGATGTCTGCCAAGCGGTGTTTGCAAACTACCGGACTTATTGCCAACACCTTTGGCTGCGGTAGAAACCGGATACGCGTGCCATACTCCGCTGCGTCGGCGGTGGTAAAGCATTTGATTGGCAATTGAGATAACAATCATCCGGCAAGACTATGCACGAAGGGCGTGCTGCACAATTCAGCCGATGTTTTAGGGCCTGTAAATCTTTAAGGGCCAATAAATCCGTACCCGACTCAAACCCGCTATCCGCACTGGAAAGAAACAGCCACATCCGCCACACTCCCGCCCATGCTGAAAATCGAGCATCTTTCTCTTGCTATCGCCACCTCAGACGGTGCTAAAGCGGCTGTCAGCGATGTTTCACTGACGCTTGAGCCGGGTCACGTATTGGGACTGGTTGGCGAATCAGGTTGCGGAAAAACGCTAACCGCGCAGTCGATTCTGCGCCTCGGCGAGCATCAGGGTATTGTGCGTAGCGGCGGGCGGGTTGTTCTTGACGAGCAGGATATATTCGATATGGACGAAAAAGCCTTACGCAAGGTACGCGGCGGGCGTGTGGCGATGATTTTTCAGGAGCCGATGACCGCGCTCAATCCGGTGTTTTCCATTGGTGCACAGTTGATTGAAGTGATTCGATTGCATCTGAATATGACGCGTAAACAGGCCGAAATGCGTGCTGCTGCGCTGCTGGCGGATGTCGGTTTGCAGGACGGAGAAAGATTACTCAAACAATTTCCCGATGGACTTTCCGGCGGCATGCGCCAGCGGGTCTTGATTGCCATGGCGATGGCTGCCGAACCGGATTATATCGTTGCTGACGAGCCGACGACAGCACTGGATGTGTCAGTGCAGGCGCGCATTATCGATTTGTTGCGTAAATTGCAGCGCGAGCGGCAGCTTGGTATGTTGCTGGTGACGCATGATTTCGGTTTGATTGCCGAATTGGCCGATGAAGTAGCGGTAATGTATGCCGGACAGATTGTTGAACGTGGTTCGGTGTATGATGTTTTCCAGAAGCCGGCGCATCCGTATACACGTGCATTAATGAATTGCCGTCCGGAAATGGCGAAAAAAGGCGAACCGCTGCCTGCGATTTCCGGTCAGGTTCCTGCACCCGGGGATTGGCCTGACGGCTGTCGTTTTGCTGCCCGCTGCCCGCTGGCCGACAGCGATTGTACCCAGTCTGTTGCCGAAGATGCGTGGCAGGCGGATGTACACATGGCGCGTTGCGTGCATGTTGATTTGGCAGCAGGGGAGGCGGGCGGATGAGCCTGCTCAAGGTTGAGTTACTAAACAAAACCTTTTCATCGGGCGGCATTTGGGGTGGCAGTCGCAAGCTGACGCATGCGGTGAATAACGTTAGTTTTTCTGTGGCACGCGGTGAAACGCTGGCCATTGTCGGTGAATCCGGAAGTGGAAAATCCACCACGGCGCGCATAGTGATGCGCTTGCTGGATGCCGATAGTGGAAGTATCACCTTGCTCGGTGAAGACATGATACAGCTAAAAGGTGCGGCGCTACGCGGTAAACGCAAACACATGCAAATGGTGTTTCAAGATCCGTTTGCATCGCTGAATCCGCGCATGCGTATTGTCGATTCGGTGGGTGAAGGCTTGCGTGTGCATGCAGCCGATTTAAACCGCCAGCAACGCCGTCAGCGCGTCGCCGAAATATTGCAGCAATGTGGCATGGACGACAGCATCATGGATCGTTATCCGCATCAGTTCTCCGGCGGTCAGCGGCAGCGCATCGGTATCGCTCGCGCGCTGGTTGTATCGCCAGATTTGCTGGTTTTGGACGAGCCGGTGTCGGCGCTGGATGTCTCGGTGCAGGCGCAAATTCTAAATCTTCTCAAAGGCTTACAGTCGAAACATGATCTGGCATATCTGTTTATTTCGCATGATCTTTCGGTGGTGCGCCATGTTGCCGATCGGGTGGCGGTGATGTTCGCCGGGTATATTGTCGAGCAAGGCAATGTCGAGGACGTATATGCGCATCCGCGCCATCCGTATACGCGGGCGCTGCTTGATGCACGTCCGGTGGTTCATCCGGCAGAGCGTCGGCGAAACAAGGATGAAAGCGCAGCGACTCTCGAAGCCGTCGATACGGATATTGCACCCGCAATTGAGGATACGGATACAGACGAATCCGATACCGGCTGCCCGTATCGCTATCGTTGTGCGCAGGCGCAAGCTTCCTGCGCCGATTACCAAGTGCAGCTTGATCAACGCCAACCCGCCGCTGCCGACAACAACCACGCCGTCGCCTGTCTGTTTCCGCTTGCTGCGACAAAGAAATAGCCGATTTTGCGCCGTGTTTCGATACCGAAAGCAGGGATGATAAACCCCTGCCGATTATCGTTATATGGTTTTATCTGTCCGGCGATTGATTTCTATTCAACGTCCTGCCCGGATAAACTTACCCGGACAACCGATCTGGCCCCCGTGCTTCTTGCTCCCTGCCTCTTGCTCCCAATTGACTGTCGGGGTCTGTAGGGTATTGGAATGAGTGAGGATTCGTCTTTTTCAGCCGTGATTAACAAAGATTTTCAACCGAACGGCCCCTTGGCGGCGGCCATGCCCGGTTATGTCTGCCGCGATGAACAGGTCAAGCTGGCCGAAGAAATTGCCGATGCCATGCAACAGGGTACGCAACTCATGGCCGAAGCGGAAACCGGCACCGGCAAAACGCTGGCCTATTTGGTTCCGGCGCTGCGCAGCACTGCCAAGGTGTTGATTTCCACGCATACCAAAGCATTGCAGGATCAATTGATGTTTCGTGACATTCCCGAGGTGCAAAAAGCGCTTGCTGTGCGGCGGCGTGTGGCGTTATTAAAAGGTAGAAGTAACTATCTTTGCCCTTATCGTTTGGAAAAACATCTACAGGATGCAAGCACCGAGCCTCGGGTTAAAAAGAAGCTGCTGCAAGTCAATCAATGGCGTGGTAAAACACGCAGTGGTGACCTTTCCGAGCTGAAATTCGATGTGTTTGCAGTTGGTATCGGCAGTAAAATTACCGCTACGGCAGAGCAGTGTCTCGGCGGCAAATGCCCACTGTGGAATGATTGTCCGGTTGTACAAGCAAGGCAAATAGCGCAGGACGCGGATATTGTGGTCAGTAATCACAGTCTGTTGCTTGCCGATGCGGAGCTGAAATCTGGAGATTTCGGCGAAATTCTTCCTGATTTCGACATCACCATTCTTGATGAAGCGCATGCGCTTCCTGATCTGGCCTGTCGTCATTTTGGCCGTCAGATTGCCCTGAATCGCCTCAGTACGTGGCACAACGATATGCAGCGTTTGCTTGAAGACTTTGCCGATGAAGCACCGTTGAAACGTGATATGAGCAGATTTTTTCTGAAACTTCTGGAAATTTACGACAAAGATGACTTGCGCGGTGTTTTGGATGTGTGGGAGGAATTGATCGTCGCGGCTGAACAGCGGCGCGAACGCAGTGAGGATGCTGCACGTCTGGCGGACCGTGCCATTGCTATTGGCGAGGACATGCAGGCGATTATTGCGCCGCCGGAAGGTTATGTGGCATGGCGGGAAGGGCAGGGAAGTCAGGCCCGGCACGTGTCTGCTCCGGTCGAAACCGGGCCGGTGTTGAATGAAAAGCTGTGGTCGCGTTCCGACACATTTATTCTGCTTTCTGCGACCTTGCGGATTTCCGGAAGTTTTGTCTACAACGCCGAACGTTTCGGTCTGGATTGCGGAGAAGGTGGCGATACACAGGCTGTCGCGCATCCATCGCCGTTTGATTACGCCGTGCAGGCGATGATTTATGCACCGCGACATGTGCCGGAGCCGGGTGCTGGCGGATATGAAGATGCGTTGTTTGCAGAAATGCAGGGGCTGATCGAAGCATCCAGTGGGCGGGCGTTTGTGCTTTTCACCTCGCACGGCATGCTCAGGCGCGTGGCGCCGCGTTTGGCAGACGCCGTCTCGTGGCCGGTTCTGATTCAGAATGAAAGTGGTAGCCGTGATGCAATTCTCCAACAATTCCGAGAAGATAAACACTCTATTTTATGTGGAACACGAAGTTTCTGGGAGGGAGTGGACGTGCCCGGGGAAGCACTTAGTTTGGTGATTATCGACAAAGTTCCGTTTGCGCCACCAGACGATAAATTGCTGGCGGCAAGACGCGAAGCTTGCGAGAAAAAAGGCGGCAACGGTTTTTTTGATATTCAGTTGCCGGAAGCGGTGGCGACGCTGCGCCAAGGCGCAGGCAGACTGATTCGCACGCAGGAGGATCGCGGTGTGATCGCTATTCTTGATTCAAGGCTGTATGTTAAGTCCTACGGGCGAATTGTGGCGAAAAATTTGCCGCCTGCACCGAAAACCGAGGAACTGGCGGACATCAGGCGGTTTTTTGCCCGTCAGTAAACCGATTCAAGAACGGAGAGTTTATGCGTATTTATCTGGTGCAACACGGCGAAGCGACAAGCCGCGAAGAAAACCCGCAACGACCGCTGAGCGATAAAGGTGCTAGCGATGTACGTAAAATCGGCGATTTTCTTTATGAAAAATCGGAATTATGTATTTCCGAAGTCCTGCACAGCGGCAAGCTGCGCGCCGAGCAAAGCGCCGAACTCTTCGCCCGCTGCTTAAACGGCGTCTATTCCGCCGCCCCCGACCTGAATCCGAACGACGATCCCGCTTTGTGGTCCGCACATCTGGCCGCCCGCGAAAAAGACGTGATGATAGTCGGCCACCTGCCGCACATCTCAAGGCTGGCCGCCCTGCTGCTGACCGGCGACAGCAATCAAGCACCCGTTGCTTTTCAAAATGCCGCTGTCGTTTGTCTGGAGCGCGATGCCGAAAGCACATGGCATCTGCAATGGATGCTTACGCCTGATTTACTGGGTTAAAATTGGTGTGTAGAGCCGCTCTGGGTGGATGAGTTGCAATCCCACTTCGAGTGCGCTTTTGAGTTGGAATGAGGTGAATGGTGGTTCCATTTGCCGAAATTACAACTCAAATCGCGCCGGAGTGGGGACGAAAATCGCCGCTCACGACTTTTGCAAGTGGCTCTGTAGAGAGAATGAAGTATTGTGATTGGTTCCTGCTGTCCTGAAACCTGCTATAGTTAACGCATTACTTTATAAAGATTTCCGGGAGGAGCACATGAAAAAGATACTGATTGGTCTCGTTGGCTTGCTTGTTATCGTGCTTGGCATATCCATCTATGTGTTCTCATCCTTGGATGGTATCGTAAAAAATGCGATAGAAACCTATGGTTCCGAAGCCACCGGAACACAGGTTAGTGTTGCGAATGTAAAAATTGCATTGAAATCCGGTGCGGGGAAGATTAGCGGTTTGAATGTGGGAAACCCGAAGGGCTATTCAGCCAGCAATGTTTTCGAATTAGGAGAAATCAGCACAAAAATCGATACAGGCACGGTGACGGAGAACCCCGTTATCATTGACGAGTTGATCATTCGTTCACCCGTGGTTTTTTATGAAATCAACAAAGCTGGTGTCTCCAATGTGGATGTGTTGAAGAAGAATCTGGCGCAGGCGGGAGGTGCGTCTGAGAAAGCCAGCGAGGAATCTACCGGCAAGCCATTGAAATTTATTATTCGCAAGCTGGTGGTTGAGGGCGGAAAAGCCAGTGTGCGAATCGCAGCCCTCGGCAACACGGTGCAACATGTGAATATTCCTCGTATCCGGCTTAGCGACGTAGGTAAAAAGAGTGGCGGTGCGACGGCAGCCGAAGTCGCGCAAATTCTGGGCAAACATCTGGTGAAGAGTGTCAAAAAGTCCGTTGCCACGCTGGGCGTGAAACAATACCTCGGAAAATCCGCAGATATGCTCAAAAAAGGTGCGCTGGGCAAGGTTGGCAGTGGGCTTGGCGGTGTCGTGGGCGGCGCGGGTGGAAAGGTGGGTGGAGCCTTGAAAGGTTTGCTCGGAAATTAATATTCGCTCTGATGAGCCACTTGCAAAAGTCGTGAGCGGCGATTTTCTTCCCCACTCCGGCGCGATTTTGAGTTGGAATTTCGGAAAATGGAACCACCATTCACCTCATCCCAGCTCAAAATCGCACTCGAAGTGGGATTGCAACTCATCCACCCAGACTTTTGCAAGTGGCTCTG
>QILF01000023.1 GCA_003233235.1 Zetaproteobacteria bacterium | reverse complement strand
TGGTTCTTTTCGATACAGCGCCAGGAGGCGCCGGTTTTGTCCATGATGTTAAAGAGCATTTGCCAGAGGTTCTTCAAGCTGCGGTTGAATTACTAAACTGTAATTATTGCGGTGAAGATTCCTCCTGTATTTCCTGCCTTCGAACATATTCCAATCAGCGAGATCATAATTTGTTAAGAAGAGGTTTAGCACTTAATTATTTAAACAGCCTGTTGAAAGGATCGAATTGATATGATTACTCCGAATTGCTGATGCTGGGAACCCTCATCTCCTTTTTTTTGGTTTTTCAGGCGGTTTTTGTTAGGGAAGTGCTGGCTGAAATGCTGTGAACCAAGATGTGAATTGCAGGCAATCGGATGTTTTTTATCAGCAGTCGTGCGAGCCACTTGCAAGTGGCTCGTGCCAATAAATTTTAATTGCGCAGAATTTTACCCGCAATCTCAAGCAGATACGCGCCGTAGGAGCGGGCAGATGTTAACTGGCTGTCGCTGATGCCGCTTGGCATGCCCTCGTGGTTGCCGGTGCGTGCGTAAACGCCCCAATGCAGTCCGCCGTCTGCATAACCCAGTGCATTTTTTGGCAGGCCGACAACAATCATGCCGTGTTCAAGGAAATTGGCATGCAGCGCAGCCATGGTTAATTCAACACCACCGCCTGCACCCCCAAAACCACTGCCACTGGCAAACACACCGCCGAGCTTGCCCTGCAATGCATTTTCCATCCATAAACTCCCCGCATCATCAATCAGCTTTTTCATCTGCCAGGCCATGCCGCCCATGTGAACGGGTGTACCGAAAACCAGCACATCAGCAGCCAACAAATCATCCGCTGTGGTTTGCGATGCCTGCTGTAGGGTCACAGAAACATTGTTATGTGCTGATCGCATACCACTGGCGATGGCCTGCGCCAGCTTTTCCGTACTTCCGTAATCCGAGTGATAGGCGATAAGAACCTGGATATCCGGATTTGGCATCAGGCGTGGCCCACCTGATCGGAGAGTTGCGCCTTATTAACACCCACGGCTTGTGCACCGAGCGTCCAGCGTTGTTCAAATGGCGAGTGAAACACCAAGTGCGCATTTGCAGGTGAAATCAGCCAGTCGTTGCGGTTGATTTCCTCTTCCAACTGCCCCGCTTCCCAGCCGGCATAACCGAGCAGCAACATGAAATGCTCCGGCCCGTCACCACGGGCAATTTCCTCAAGCACGTCGCGCGATGTGGTTAAATGAATATCGGGTGTTACGCACAACGTGGAGTCGTACACCTGCCAACCATCGTGCAGTACAAAACCACGAAATGCCTCCACAGGACCGCCTTCGAAAGTCGGCATTTCAGGATGCCTGATACCTTTCAGTTTCATATCATCAAGAACTGCGCCGACGGTAATCTCCTGTGGCCGGTTAATCAGCAAGCCCATGCTGCCTTCCGCATCGTGATGGCAGAGCAATACAACGCCATCGGTAAAATTGCCATCCTTAAGCGACGGCATGGACAGCAGCAGGCTTCCGGTCAAATCATTCAAATGCATTGACTCTCCTTTGCGATCCGTTCAGGAATCTGATTCACGTGCGCCGCATGCATCGCCCTGGCGCACTGAATCGCGGCAATAAGGCTACTGTAGGATATTTTCCCACCGCCTGCACGATCCAGTGCCGTGCCATGATCGACGCTGGTGCGGATGAACGGCAGGCCCAGCGTGATATTAACCGCTTCGCCAAAACTCAGCGCCTTGATTGGAATCAATCCCTGATCATGGTAACAGCAGACAACAGCGTCAAATTCAAGCCGCATTGGCGGAGAGAACAGTGTGTCGGCAGGCAGCGGGCCGTGCACATTGATGCCTTCGTCACGCGCCTGCGCAACCGCCGGTGCAAGCACGTCAATTTCTTCATGGCCGAAATGTCCGGCTTCTCCGGCATGCGGATTCAAACCGCACAAACCGATACGCGGCACAGCAATGGAAAATCGCGTTTGCAAATCATCATGGACAATACGCAAGCATTGCAGCGTTTCCGATACACTCAATTCAGCAGGCACATCAGCAAGCGCAAGATGCGTTGTCAGTAAAGCCACACGTAAATTTTCCGAGGCGAGCATCATGACAAACGGCACGTCACCGGCGAGGTGGGCGAGAAATTCGGTATGCCCGGGAAAACCGAAACCGCTGTCGCGCAAAACAGCTTTCTCAATTGGACCGGTGACTATCGCTGCCGCCTTCTTTTGTATGCAAGCCAATGCGGCAGCACGAATACACGCCACAACAGCCGATGCTGTATGTGCAGATGTTGTACCGCAGCAAACCGGGCCGGTCTTGGCATCTTGAGATAACGGGTTCCAGCAGTTGAGCGTATCTGTCGAAGCTTCCGGCTTTTCAACAGCGCCCAAACGGACATCCAGCCCGAGCTGGCATGCGCGCTCCTCTAGCCATGCAATGGGAGCGCAGATGCAACAATCACGTAGGCTTTCAGGTGCAGTAGCCCACGCCAGAAGAACACAATCCGGGCCGATACCTGCAGGCTCTCCGACAGTAATAAGAATAGGTGGCACAGATTAAGGGCAGGTTCTGTATTCGATAGTTGCTTTGGCTTTGAGGCCAGCCAGCCAACGTGGAAACTGATCCTGCATTTCGATATTCAGTAGAATATTCTCGATCTCGTCGTGGTGAGCCTCAAATGAATCAGGATCAACATGCCGCCGTTCGACAACCCGGATAATGTGCAAGCCAAAACGCGTCTGCACCACGCCTGAGGTTTTGCCGGCCTCAAGTGCGAAAGCCGCCTTCTCAAATGCGGGCAGCATCGCGCCATGCTTAAACCAACCCAAGTCTCCACCCTTGGCAGCACTCGGACCCTGTGAAATCTCCTTGGCACGAATTGCGAATTCGGCGTCGCTGGCTCCTTGCATCGCTTCGGCGATTTGTTCAGCGCGTATCCGCACCTTGGTTTTTTCCGCATCGCTCATGGTGTCTGAAAGTTTGAGTAAAATGTGCCGTGCATGCACCTCATCGTAAGATTTCCCCAACGCTGCAGGCTCCTTCAAGCGCTCTTGCATAACGCTAAACAGGTGTAAACCGGCAGGTGAGCGGATCGGTTGTGAAATTTCGCCAACCTTGAGCGAAAAAATTGATGCAAAGCGCGGTGCCATCGCATTCGGAAGTACCCAGCCCATGAGTCCGCCTTTCTCCGCCCCCTGCGCTTGAGAATGCAGCCTCGCCATATTTGCAAAACTATCGCCATGCAAAACCTGATCACGCCATGTATTCATTTTCCGGTAGGCCTTGTCAATCTCGCTCGGTGGCGGGTCAATGGATATAGGAATGAATATTTGGGCAATTTCAATTTCACGCTGCGGCTCGTTATTGGCAATATACTTACGATAATACTCATGAATCGCCTCTTCGCTGACCTGAAGGCGTGAACGAACCGCAATATTGGATAATTTTCCGGTTAACAGTCGATTTTTAAACGAAGTTTTGTAATCCTCAATATCGACACCTTGCGCTTTAAGGACATTGAATAATTGCCCGGCGGGGATATTGTTTTGTACTTCAATATTGCTTAGGGCCTTGTTCAACTCATCATCGGAAACAGAAATCTCCAGTTTGCGGGCCTCTTGCTGTTGCAGAATGGTGGTTATTTTTTCGTCCAACGCACGTGCGGCCAACTGGGTCGGACCCGGTATCCGGCTGGCATCGACTGTAGATAATTGCTGTCGCAGGGCCGAGGTAGCTTGCTTGAGCTCATAACAGGTAAGAGCATGGCCATTTACAATCGCAGCAATACCGTCGATGACCTCCGCTTTTGCAGGCGGGGAAATACAGACGCACACAATCAACGCGACGCCTGCAAATATGGGTTTGATAAATTGATGATACAACGCTTTGCTCTCCGTGGCAGAAAATAACTCTGCTGTT
The DNA here is from genome assembly GCA_003233235.1 of Zetaproteobacteria bacterium. Classification (GTDB taxonomy): domain Bacteria; phylum Pseudomonadota; class Zetaproteobacteria; order Mariprofundales; family Mariprofundaceae; genus UBA1543. Next base: position 28,777 of record QILF01000023.1, on the reverse strand, counting down.
TTATTACGAACAGGAACCGACGCTACCCACGCCCTTGAATCCTATCAAGATGCTGGCACCGAGATTACGTCCGTTGGATGTGCCGCTTGGTCTATTTGTAAGATAGGACTGAACAGCAATATCCCAGCAGGGATGTGTGTAGGCAAGGGAAACGCTCATTTGTTGTGTGAACCGCTTCGTCACATCGTAATTGATATACCCTTTAGTTTTCCAGTGTTTACTAAATTTAACTGTACCGGAAGCCTGAAAGGTTTCCGAGGTCGTAACCGGGTCTAAGCTGTTGACCAGATACGTGACACTGATCTGATGCCCTGATTCGCTATGCCATGCGAGGGTTTCAGTGAGCCGGTTCCAAAAACTTTGTGCCGGGTCGAATTCACCCTCGGCGGTCACCGACAAGGATTGAATGGGTGTGAAAATGATGTTGCCGAGCAGATTAGAAAACGCCCGTGGCGGTGTCGCTGCATTAAAGCGGCTGCGAATATTGTATTGCGCACCCGCGCTGATACTCAAAAGAGTTCGCGCAACGCCTTTGGGTGTCGGCTTGGCCTCGAAGTTGTTGGTCAGCAAAAAAGCGACACGGTGTGCATTTTCTACCCGGTCATGGCCGGAATAACGATCTCCTGAAAACAAATTGCTTAAACGGAGCGGGCTTAATACTGAATCGAACAACGGTATGCTGGCGCTATCGCTGACGTTGTTAAAATCGTAACGGATGCGTGGAATAATGCTATGCCGGAAGGTTCCCGCAGCATTGATATTCTCGAACACCATCGAAGAATCAATTGAGAATTCCCCGCTGGTCAGTTGCGGCTGGCGAACCGCACCCTGCCTTAACCAATAGCGGGTATACGTCGTGCCAGCGGTGACCGTCGTGGATAAACCACCGCCAAGCAAGGTCAAAGGTAATGTTACATAGGGGTGCAGGTATACACGCCAGTCGTCCACACCATTGCGATTGGAAAAACGTGTTGCATCCTCATCAACGTGCAAAGTCGCAGAAGAACCGAAAATCGGCAGCGCCAGATTGCCCTGAAAATCGGGGTATTGTTGCAGCGTGGCACGATTGTTGACCGTGGACAGGTCATGGTTGTAAGTGGTCGAAAGGTTCCAGCTACCATATTCGAACGTCTGCGAAAGTGTTGCACGGCTGGATAGATAACGTGTTGCAGCTTCGGTGGCATTCCGAGAAAAATCGGCAAGATAATCCTTTTCGCTAACATCATCACCATGGACCGAAAGATTCAAATCATACGGTAAACGCCATCGGCCTTTGGCCTGTATCCGACCACGCGTTCTACCCATAACCTTGTCGTGCATGCCATCGAAGTTCACTTGCTCACGACCAATCGTCGAAGCATGACGCACTTCGGTTTCCAGCGCCAAGCCGCGCGCAGTCATCAAATGCGGGGTAATGGTTGCATCCCAATCAGGCGCAGGGGCAAGATAGTAGGGCAGCGCCCATTCCGTGCCGCGCCGCCTTCCGAACGCAAAAAAAGGTATCATTAAACCGGATTTCCGGCGCGTCGCCTGTTGCCAGTAAGGAGAATAAAATAACGGCACACCGGCAAATTCAAAACGCACGTGTTTGGCGGTAAATGTCCCGGCTTTTTGATCCAGGACCCCTTCCGAAGCCCGCACATGCCATGTTTCCTGATCCTTAGGGCAGGTGGTAAGCACGGGTTGGAAAATTTGATAAGTATATTCGTTGACACGCACCAAGCGGCTGGCTTTGATATGTTCACCGCAGGGAAGCCACACATCGGCATCCAGCAATTCACCATTTTTGTTTTCGCTATTCATATGGCCGGATGCGGCGCTTATATCCGCCTGTGCGGAATGAATCTGCACATGACCTTCAGCATTGATTTGTTTGCTAACGGCATCGTAACGTACCTTATCGGCTTGCAAGGTTTCACCGGCACGGTTGATTTCCACATGCCCGGTGGCCGTCGCCACACCATCTGCATCGCGCACAATTTTATCAGCGACAATATCCACATCACCGGCAGCAGCATCTAATGGCAGGCACAGCAGCAATACGATATAAACAATAGGCCGAACAGGCAGGCGTCGGATAAGGGAAATCATGTGCGGGTTAAATAATATGTATCAGGCGATTTTGCGCGCTCGGCCAAGGTAGTTCACCGATAAATCATTGGAAAATTCAAAATTATCGGCGATGAAACGGTAGGATATGCCTCGCACATCCTGCACATCTAGGCCGCCGTCGCGGCAAGCCACGTGCAACTCGCTGGGACGAATAAATTTATCGTGCCGGTGCGTTCCCCGAGGCAACCAGCCAAGCACATATTCTGCACCAATGATCGCCTTGATGTAGGATTGCACGGTGCGATTCAGGGTGGCAAAAAAGAATAATCCGCCCGGTTTGAGCATGGCGCAACAAGCCTGCACGGTGCGCGGTACGTCCGGGACATGTTCCAGCACCTCCAAGCAAGTAACAACATCATAATTTGCTTCGTGTTCCATAGCCCATGATTCAGCATCACTTTCAACATAATTAACATCAACGTCGGATTGTTCGGCATGCAACCGGGCTACGCCAAGGGCTTTCGGTGAGCGGTCAATACCAGTCACTTGCGCACCTCGCCGGGCCATACTTTCAGCCAGCAACCCGCCACCGCAACCAACATCGAGCACCTTTGATGAGGCCATATCCGTAGCATCGGCAATATAATCAAGGCGCAGCGGATTAATCTGGTGTAACGGCTTGAATTTGCCGTCCGGACTCCACCATTCTTCGGCCATCGCCTCGAATTTTTTTATTTCTTGTGGATCGAAATGTGTTTGCATGGTGCAGCAGGCTGATATTGCGGCAAGCCGATGGCAAGCTTTGCCGCACCAGAGTCAGGTATATCCGCTCAGAAACTGATGAATATCCAGATAACAGGCCTGATTTTATGGGCGGCGGTAAATACCACCGCGCAGATGACCGGCAAGATCATAAATGCATTGCATCAGTGGCATGTGCGCATGCCCGTCGGGAATGCCGCACAAGCCGGTTTCGACAATGAGCAAGCCACCCGGCTTCAGCCAGGATACAGCCTGTTCGACCAGGTGGACAAGAAACTTCTGGCCGTCGGCCTCATCGGTGAGCGCATTGCGCGGTTCAAAAGTCAGTTCCGCTTCCAGCGTTTGCATTTCCTTGCGGGAAACATAAGGCGGATTAGATATGACGGCATCGAAGGGAGCGGATTCGGGGGCTAATGCAGTGAGCATATCGCCTTGGCGGAAATTGATTCGCGCCGCGACATTGTGTTTGGTGGCGTTTTGCCTGGAGATGTTCAGAGCTTCGCAGGAAATATCGGTCGCTATGATTTGTGCGGCTGCATATTCACCAGCCAGCGTTACCGCGATACAACCGCTACCTGTACCAATATCGCAGAAGCGGTACGGAGCAGCGGGATTCGGGAAAAATTCAAGCACAGCTTCGATCAGGTGTTCGGTTTCCGGACGCGGAATCAGCACTTCGGGAGTGACGTGAAAACAGCGTGACCAGAATTCCTTTTCGCCGGTGATATAGGCGACAGGTTCGCGTTTTTTGCGACGTTCCAAGAGTAATTCAAATTCACGGACATTGGCAATATTGAGTGTATCGTCGGCATGTGCAATCAGCCAGCTACGTGAGCTGTGCAAAACATGACAAAGCAGAATTTCGGCATCCAGACGTGGCGTGGCGCAGTCACAACCGGTCAACTGCTGTGTTGCGTCAGCCAGCAACTGACGCAGTGTCATCCTCCGTGGGCAGCAAGCAGTTCCGCCTGATAGTGGGCAATCAGGGCATCGACCAGATCGCTCATCTCACCGCCGAGAATCTGCTCCAGTTTATACAGGGTCAGGTTGATGCGATGATCGGTGATGCGCCCTTGCGGGAAGTTGTAGGTGCGAATGCGTTCGGAGCGGTCACCACTACCGACCATACCACGCCTAACCTCGGCCCGCTCGTCGTGCGCCTCCTGCTGAGCGGCATCGAATAATCGCGCCTGCAATACTTTCATGGCTTTGGCTTTATTCTTGTGCTGGCTTTTCTCGTCCTGACAAATAACCACCAGACCACTCGGAAGATGCGTGATGCGTACTGCCGAATCTGTGGTATTCACACTCTGCCCACCGGGTCCAGAGGCGCGAAATACATCAATACGCAGATCCTCATTGTTGATTTTCACATCGACTTCATCGGCTTCCGGAAGTACCGCAACCGTGCAGGCACTGGTATGAATACGGCCTCCGGTTTCCGTTTCCGGCACGCGCTGAACGCGGTGTACGCCGGATTCGAATTTAAACTGAGAAAATGCGCCGTTACCGGTGATTTGCGCCACCACTTCTTTATAACCGCCGATGCCGGTTTCGTTGGCAGACAGGATTTCCACACGGTAACCTTTATGTTCGGCAAAACGACAATACATACGGAACAGATCCGCCGAGAAAAGTGCGGCTTCGTCACCCCCCGTGCCTGCACGCACTTCGAGAATCACGTTGCGGGTATCATTCGGGTCTTTGGGCAGCAGCAACACCTTGAGTGCTTCCTGTAATTCTTCCGCTTCCGCTTTCAAACTATCAATATCCGTTTGCGCCATATCGCGCAGTTCGGCATCGCAATCGGTATCCGTAAGCATGTCCTGATTTTCACCGATTTGTTGCTCAACCAGTTTTAAGCGGGTAACCACCTCCGCGACAGGTCCAATATCGGCGAACTCGCGTGAAAGACGGGTATATTCTTTGGGATTGGCGGTGGTGTTCGGATTGGCCAGCAGGGAGGTCAGCTCATCCTTGCGGTGCAGGATATCATCGAATCTTGTGTTCATCGGCACTCTTTGCAGAAGATTTTTGTTCAGGAGCGGCTTGTTTCGGTTCCAAATCGAAGAGCTTGCGCGCCGCGCCCATAAATAAATCACCCTCAATATCTTCCGGTAGCGTTTTCAGCGCTTGCAGCGTCGGATGCATAAAACGTTTCATCAGGGTGCGGCTGAAACGCTCGATAGCTTCAGCATCTTCACCTTCGAAACGTTTTAAATAGCGCGCTTTTTCCATTTCTTCGCAACGAATCTTATCAAGGTGTTTCTGCAGGCTGCGGATGAGTGGCACAGACTCCAGTGATTTCAACCAGGCGAGGAAGGCTTGTGCATCTTCATTCAACATGGCTTGTGCAACGGCTGCCTCGTGTTCGCGATGCTCACGATTGCCCTGCACGACTTGTTGCAAATCGTCGATATCGTAGAGGTAAATACCGTCCAACTCGTTGATGCGCGGGTCAATATCACGCGGCACGGCAATGTCGATAAGAAACATCGGCTTACCGGCGCGTTTTTCTACGGCTGCACGCATTGGATCGGGCAGCAATATATAGGTATTGGCACCGGTACTTGAAATAATGATATCGGCAGCATCCAGATATTCGTCCAATTGATCCAGCGCCAGTGCATGACCATCAAATTCACGGGCAAGGTTTTCCGCACGCGCCAGCGTGCGATTGGCAATCAGAATTTGCTGCACGCCATTGCCCTGCAAATGACGGGCGGCCAGTTCTGCCATTTCACCCGCTCCGATCAGCAGCACCGTTTTGTTGGAAAGGTCACCGAAAATACGCTGTGCAAGTTCAACCGCACAGGAGGATATATTTACCGCCTGTTTACCGATTTCTGTCTCCGTACGAGCGCGCTTGGCAGCGGAAAAGGTGCTCTGGTAAAGCCGGTGCAGGATGTGACCTGCCGTGCCAGCGGTTAGTGCGTGTTCGTAGGCTGATTTGACCTGCCCGAGAATCTGCGGTTCACCAAGCACCAGCGAATCCAGTCCGGCGGCGACGGCGAACAGATGTTGGACGGCAATTTCGGAGGTATACGAATAGAGGTGATCAATAATGCTCTCCAGCGCCATATTGGACGTTTCGGCGAACCACTGGTGTACCAATGCAATGCTGGCATCCGGATCGTGCGTAACAAGGGTGAACTCAACGCGATTGCAGGTGGATAAAACAGCGGCTTCGCGAATAGGTTTCTGGGCTACCAGATATTGCAACAGCGCAGGGATTTCGGCCTCGCCAACGGCAGCGCGTTCGCGCAGATCAACCGGTGCGGTGCGGTGATTTAGTCCGATATGACAGATGCGCATGACCCGGGAACCTAGCTATTATCCCTTCTCGGGTATAGTCCGCCGTCTTCCTGCATCTCCAACAGCCAGATTTCGTTGGCTTGATCTGTATCGCCACTATGTAATTCCGCCTCAATTCGCCCGTTAGTGCCGGTGCATATTTTCAAATGTGGAAGAGGCACAGCAGGTGAGGCGGGAATGTGTGCAAGCATCCGTGCTAGCCGTTTTTTCATTGTATTCTCTTCGGATGCGTCCTCTTCGGACGAATTCCCTTCGGATGTATTCCCTTCGGATGTATTCCCTTCGGATGTGTCCTCTTCGGACGAATACGTCGCCAGAAGCTGCGTACCCTCCTCTTGCCAGCGTAACAGGACGCGTCGGGCGACATCCAAACCACCGTTTTCGTCAAGTGGTAAAATACAATCGACAACATTCGCCCGTCCGCCCAGCAGGCCGGAAACGGGCGTCGGCACAGCATCCAGAGCTAATCTTAATAAGTGCTGGACAGCATGCCGTTGAATACAAAAGTGATGTTGGCCGGGAGTATTTGTACGCATGGGCGAACGATGGAGACAATGACGACCCGGGTCAATATTCACTCGCAGTATGAAACCGGAAATAACTCATACTGTAGAGCCACTTGCAAAAGTCGTGAGCGGCGATTTACTTCCCCACTCCGGCGCGCTTTTGAGTTGGAATCTCGGAAAATGGAACCACCATTCACCTTATTCCAACTCAAAATCGCACTCGAAGTGGAATTGCAACTCATCCACCCAGACTTTTGCAAGTGGCTCTGTATAAGTATAAGTAATTTTCTAATCTGTAAAAAAACAAGCGTTAAAATCAGTATACGCAAAGGTGAGCTGAGTCACATCTCTGACACACAGGCGAGGTAATCTCCGCACCACAGCAATAGAAAAAATCATGTGTGTTTATAGCAAATGGCGGAGCTCAAGCACTCCGCCATTTCTTTTTGTTGCCAGCGGGCTTGCAGGTAAGCACGGTTCGCGACTATGAAAACAACTGCCACCTCCTCTGCAAATGAAAATCTTGAAAAGAATCCGCTTTTGCAATCGGCACATACATCACTGCCGTTGTTTGACGAGATTCGGCCCGAACATGTGAATCCGGCGCTGGATGAAGCGCTGAAAAAAGCCGCTGACGGCGTTGCGGAAATTTGTGCACAAACTGAGCCGAGTTGGGAAAGCGTGATGCAACCGTTGGACGTGATTGACGAGCGATTGTCACGCATCTGGGGGCCGGTGGTGCATCTGAATGCGGTTTGCGATTCCGATACGTTGCGCCCGGAATATCAGCGTGGTGTGGCCAAAATGGCTGCATGGCAAACGGATATGGCACAAAACAAGATACTTTTTTCGGCTATGCGAACCTTACGCGAAACAGCTATGCCAAAGGATGAACAACGTAAACAGGCCTTGGACTTGGCGCTGCGGGACTTTCGATTGAGCGGTGCGGAGTTACGCGGAGACGATAAAAGTCGCTTCAAGGATATTCAGATGCGTCTTTCCGAGCTGGCCACTGGTTTTGAACAGCATGTGCTGGATGCGACGCACGCATTCGAATTGCATTTAAGCGAAGAAGCAGAGATTGCCGGATTACCGGAATCGGTGCGTCAGGCGGCTGCACAACGCGCGCTTGAGAAACAAAAACAGGGTTGGTTATTCACCCTTGATGCGCCGTCTTATATCCCGTTTATGCAATATGCCGAATCGCGCCCGCTACGCGAAACAATGTATCGGGCGTTTGTTACGCGTGCTTCGACTGGCCAGCAGGACGGTCATGATGATTGTGATAATGGGCCGCTGATTGATGAAACGCTGGTCTTGCGCAAAGAGGCGGCGAAACTGCTCGGGTTCGCCAGTTATGCGGATTATTCGCTGGCCAGCAAGATGGCAACTTCGGTGGAAGCGGTGACGGATTTTCTGCGTGAACTGGCGGAGAAAAGTCGTCCGTATGCCGAAAAAGAGCTGGCGGAATTGCGCGCATTTGCGCGTACCGAGCTGGATTTGACGGAACTTTCGGCTTGGGATGTACCGTTTGCCTCGGAACGGCTACGGCGCAGTAAATATGCAATTTCACAGGAAGAATTGAAGCCGTATTTCCCGGAGAACAGGGTTCTTGAAGGTATGTTTACACTGGTTGAGAAGCTTTACGGCATCCGCATTGCCGAGCGAACGGATGTACCGACATGGCACGCACATGCGCGCTACTTTGAGATTAAGAATAACGCTGGCGAGGCGCTCGCCGCCTTCTATTTCGACCCGTATGCCCGCCCGCACAAACGTGGCGGCGCATGGATGGACGAGTGCATTGTGCGCTGGCGGCGACCTGACGGTGCATTGCAATTGCCGGTTGCTTATCTGGTTTGTAATTTCGATGCGCCGGTGGGTGATAAACCGGCACTTTGGACGCACGATGAGGTGACGACGCTATTTCATGAGTTCGGCCACGGCTTGCACCACATGTTGACCCGCAATGAGGTGTTGGGCGTATCCGGCATTCGCGGTGTGGCATGGGATGCGGTTGAAATGCCGAGCCAGTTTATGGAGAATTTCTGCTGGGAGCGCGAGGTGGTGGATATGTTCGCGCGGCATTTCGAGAACGGTGAGACATTGCCCGATGATTTGTTCGACAGAATGCTGGCGGCGAAGAATTTCCAGTCGGCAATGCAGATGTTGCGGCAGATCGAATTTTCGCTGTTCGATATTCTTTTACACAGCGATTATGACCCGCAGGGCGATGGCAGTGTGCAACAGTTTCTTGATAATGTGCGTACCGAGGTGGCGGTGCTTACACCACCTGCATTTAATCGTTTCCAAAACAGTTTTTCACATATTTTTGCCGGTGGATACGGAGCCGGATATTACAGTTATAAATGGGCGGAGGTACTTTCCGCCGATGTGTATGCCGCGTTTGAGGAAGAGGGCATAACCAATGTGCAAACGGCAGCGCGTTTTCGCGATGAACTGCTTTCGGTTGGCGGTCGCCGCGATATTATGCAGGCATTTGCCGCATTTCGCGGTCGCGCACCCAGCGTCGATGCATTACTCAGGCATTCGGGTTTAATTTAAGGCTGTCAAAAACCATCCGGAGCTTTCTTAAGCGCACAGGCGTGCCTCCACTTCGGCGACGGTACTTTCTTCATGGCTGGCTTGCGCCAGTTTGAAAACAAAATGCCAGAAAGCACTTTCCGAATCGAAGCTGGCAACCTGACCACGGTAACCGACTTGCAGTTCGTAAAGATGGCTGCGGATGCGAAAAGCATTGATGTTGCTCAGGTTGTTGGCAATGCGTTTGGCACGAAATGCATTCATCGGAACCTCCATAGCTTGCGGTTTTATATCAGGCGATTGTTGTGTTCACCGCTTACATTATTTATCGCCTACGCATGACCGAGCATAAACGATGCCGAAAGGTGATCATGTTGGAGAACCAAGGATTGACAGCTTTCATCCCCCTGCCTAAGGTCGCAAGCCAATAAAATAAGGTGGATAAACGATTCTTATGAAGCTGACTGGTGCTGAAATTCTGGTTGAATGCCTGAAACGTGAAAACGTGGATACCATTTTTGGTTATCCGGGCGGCGCGGTATTGCATATTTACGATGCCATTTTCAGGCAGGACCACATCAAACACTATCTGGTTCGCCATGAGCAGGGTGCGCTGCATGCCGCCAACGGCTATTCGCGCGTGTCCGGTAAATGCGGCGTGGCGCTGGTCACCTCCGGCCCCGGTGCAACCAATGCGGTAACCGGATTGGCCGATTCCTATGCCGATTCGATTCCCACCGTTTGTTTTTCCGGACAAGTACCATCCAACCTGATTGGCAACGATGCGTTTCAGGAAGCGGATATTGTCGGCATTACCCGTTCGGCCACCAAACATAATTTTCTGGTCAAACATGTCGAGGATATGGCGCTGATTATCCGTCAGGCCTTTCATATCGCCACCACCGGTCGCCCCGGGCCGGTATTGGTTGATATTCCGAAAGACATCAGCGGCGAAACTTGCGAATTTGTCTGGCCGGAAGAAGTGAATATGCGCTCCTATCAGCCGGTTACCCACGGCCATCCGGGACAGATTAAAAAAGCCGTCAAATCCATGCTCGCAGCCAAACGCCCGGTGCTCTACACCGGTGGCGGTGTGCTAAATTCAGTGGGTAGTGCAGCATTGCTCAGAGAGCTTTCGCATACCCTGAATGCACCGGTGACCAACACCCTGATGGGCCTGGGAGGCATTCCGCACGACGATGAACATTTCCTCGGCATGCTCGGCATGCACGGCACTTACGAAGCGAATATGGCGGTATCGCATTGTGACCTGCTGGTTGCCGTCGGCGCACGATTTGACGATCGCGTCACCGGCAGGCTCGAAGCTTTTGCGCCGGATGCCAAGGTGATTCATATTGATGTCGATCCATCGTCGATTTCAAAAAACATCCATGCCCATCTGCCAATTGTCGGCGATGTCGGTGTGGTTTTAAAGCAACTACTCGAAGAAATTGCCCGCCGTGATGGCAAGCCGAATGAAGAGGCGCTGACGCTGTGGTGGGAGCAGATTAGCGAATGGCGCGGCAAAAATTCACTGGCATTTGATCAACCGGCAGACGGGCCAATCAAACCGCAGACAGTGATTCGTCGTGTGCATGAAAAAACCGCAGGCAATGCCATTGTCGCTACCGATGTCGGACAGCACCAGATGTGGACGGCACAGCATTACGGATTTAACCGCCCGCACCGTTGGCTGACTTCCGGCGGCTTGGGTACGATGGGTTATGGCCTGCCTGCAGGCATCGGTGCACAGGTCGCCATGCCGGACGAAAGGGTTATTGTATTCACTGGCGATTCCTCGATTCAGATGTGCAGTCAGGAATTTTCGATGGCCTTCCAATATCACCTGCCGGTTATCGTTATCATCCTGAACAACGGCTACATGGGTATGGTGCGGCAATGGCAGGAAATGTTTTACGAATCCCGCTATTCGCAGTCCTATTTCGATTCGCTGCCGGATTTCGTCAAGCTGGCCGAAGCCTATGGCGGACTCGGTATTCGCGTTGATAAGCTCGATGAACTGGATGCTGCGATTGATACGGCACTGGCCACCGAAGATCGTTTTGTCATCCTTGATGTCGCTATATCCAAAGAAGAAAATGTCTATCCGATGGTACCTGCCGGAGCGGCATTGAACGAGATGGTGCTGGCATGAGGCATACGATTACAGTTCTGGTGGAAAACGAATTCGGCGTATTGACCCGGGTTGCCGGCCTATTTTCAGCACGCGGCTACAATATCGAAAGTCTTACCGTAGCGCCAACCATGGATGCCTCAGTCAGTCGCATGACGCTGGTCACACGCGGCAGCGATAGCGTCATTGAACAAATCAAAAAACAGCTGAATAAACTGATACCGACAATCAAGGTCGAGGACATTTCGCATCTTGTGCATATGGAACGCGAAATGCTGCTGGTCAAGCTGAAAACCAACCCCGACAATCGCTGCGAAGTGGTGAAGCTTGCCGAAGAGATTCGCGCCAAGGTCGTCGATCATGTTGAAATCAACTACCTGACGCTGGAATTAACCGGCACGGCAGAAAAGCTGGACACCTTTCTTGAACAGGTCGCGTCTTACGGCATTATCGAAATGACCCGCACCGGCCCTGTCGGTATGCGCCGTGGCGCTAAAGGTTTCACCATCAATTAGCCCGGCCCATAGGGCAGCCTCCCAGCTTTTTTCAACGCACACATCGGGCAAATCAGGGGTAAGCTGAATAGTTACCCTTTTTCATAATGATACCTGCAGGCAATCACTATGATATGCGTGTCACTCACGGCGTAAATCAACCGGTTAGCATCATCAATTCTACGCGACCAGAAACCTGCTAGATTTTCTTTTAACGATTCCGGCTTGCCAATTCCTGAAAAGGGGCTGCGTAGTGTATCGTCGAGCAACTTATTGATTCGTCTTAATGTTTTTCTATCCTGACCCTGCCAATACACATAATCTGACCATGCGGCATCAGTCCATGCTAAGCGCCTCATTCGTTCAATAAGTCTTTTTCTTGCGCCTTGCCTTGTCTGAATTGTTTAACAGATTTACTTAAATGCGCAGCATTTGCGGGCGATTTCAGCAAATAAACTGTTTCCATCAGGCTATTGTAGTAATCCAATGACATCACAACGGCATCTTCAGTATCCCGCCTTGTAATAACGGTGCAATCCGCGTCATCTATAACGTGATTTAATACAGATTTAAGATTATTCCTTGCCTCGGTAAATGATACGATGTTCATTCTCAGCACCTCACATGTACAACTTATAGGACAAGTATAGGGCTTGTGACAAGTTGTGCAACTTAATGTACATGTTGTGTGATTTCATGTAAGGCTAACGCCTCGCATCACCAGCAGTAAAAAGCTGGGCAAGGAACAAGCGGCACTTTTTCTATCTGGCTGCTTGCCGATTGTTGGCATTTTCTACGGTAATCCGCCTCCCCCCAGAATCCGCGAAACAGGACCTGTCCCCCGAATTCTTTTCGGGGGGATTACCCAACAATCAAGATGCTCATCAACAATATTAATGTTGGAAAAAACTGTTTGTATGACTCTCTAATCGTTGTTTAACAATTTGTATTTTACGATCAAACTTTTCACCATTTATTAATTGGTCAATATAAAGCTTAGCCAATCTGCTTTTAAGAGCATTATGCTTGGGATAGTACTCTTTAATTAAAAAGTAGACATATTGAGCCAACGCATCTTTGCCTATAAATTGATGTTCATAATTCTCTCTTTTGAAGATCGCACAAGTAAGACCTTCTTTGATAGCTGTGATGATGCTTGAAGCAGATTTTTCTTTTACGAAAAGAATAGTAAATCGATCTCCTACTTCATGGTCACTATCATGTGCATCAGAATTTGCAAATGGTGCCAAGTATTTATGCCTATTTTTTGTTTGAAGCGCTGTTAAATGTGTCATATTGTTATGTTCTTTTATTTTCTCTTCGCCAAAAACCTCGACCCCATCAAGATGAGAACTTTTTAACATCTCTTTGTAAAAAGCTTGGTGAAGATGATATTTCCCATCACGATAAACCCAATTTGGATGCGCTAATATCGAAACACCCTTTGCTTCTTTAATTTTATTGATAACCCAAATGTTCTTTGCATAGTGAGTAGGGTCAATGTTTTTATTAATGTTCTCTTTTTTTAATGCTGCGGCTATATCTTGGAGTTCAGCCTCATATTTTTTAGTATCTTTTCTTTGGTCTTCTATGGACTTATTTGCATGAATTGACAAAATGTGTCCATTTCCTAATGCAATAGATATATCTTTTTTTCCACCAACACTGACCTCTTCACCAGCCAATACTAAAAGGTCAATACCGTTCTCTTTTACTTTTTCTATCGCCTGAAGTGAGCCATCATAATTATCATGGTCTGTCACACTCATAAAATCCATTCCAGCTCCTAAAGAAGCCATCGCCATAGCAAAAGGTGTTGTTTTGCCATCTGAACAGATGGAGTGCATATGTAAATCACCCTTTAATGGTCTTAGTTTAATCATCACTTTATCAAGGCAATATAGACAAACAGTTTTTGATTCTTTATACGTAAAATTCACCTTGATAACAAATTCACCTATATGAGGCATGTTGTATGTAAACAAAATTTCACCATTTTCAATTTTATAATCGAGACTATCTTTATGGTAGTAATCACCTCGCGATAGAATTTCTATAGATTCAATATTACCTGTGTTTTTTAGAGTAAGTTTATATTTCACAGTTCTATGTTGCGCTACGACATTAGGTGTTATTTTCACAATTTTTCCTGTTTCTTGTTATATTTTATCTATACATCATTGCAAGATAGTTAGGCGGGATTCTGCGTAAATCTTATAAAAGTTTCCAGCCATATATAGCGGATATTCCAAGAGTATAGATTGCGAGAATAACAACATTCCTTGGATTCCCGGAAAGTTTTGGTGTTTTAATTTGCGATACATTTAAGGCTATAATAATCATGCAGCAGACATAGAGAATAATAGCAAAAACTTCCTTATCAAAAAGACTCGAAAACAGAACGATAAAAACAAGTAATATGCTATTGTTATCAAGAGCCAAGCCAGTGTATTTTGTTCCGCCAGCAAGACCAAATGTACTAAAGTAACTCAATCGTAGCGCACTGGTCGCAACCATAAGAAATGCACCTATCAGAAACAGAAGAGAAAAATCACCATAGCTCAAAAGAAGTATGGCAGGGGTAACACCATAGCTTACGATGTCTATCAGTACATCAAGTTGTCCACCAAAGGTACTATCATCACCTGTGCGCCCTTTCATTCTTCGTGCAACCAGCCCATCTGCCCAATCAAAAGCAACAGCCCAAATCATGCCAATCATGGCAGCGGCATAAACACCTTTAATACAAAAATAAATTGCAAGTATCGTACAAGCCAAGCCTGCAAGGGAGCAAAGGTTTGGAAGATCCTTTACATAAGAAAGAATGGTTGGCTGTTGAGATTCTGTTGTCATTCTGATTCCTTGTAATTATATAATTCTACTTCACATTGAAGTGTGTGCTATCTTAGTCGCGAAGCTAATACTATCAAAGGATTATAAAAGAATGGTTGTTTATACAGTTGGTACATTTGATTTATTGCATGTGGGGCATCTCGCCTTATTGGAATACTGCGCCAGCTTAGGTGATACAGTTGCTGTTGGTGTTGCCTCTGACGAAGTCGTCAAATTATATAAGCTAAACATTCCAGTTATTCCTCTTGAGCAACGCATGCAAATGCTCCAAGCTCTAAGCTGTGTGGATATTGTACTCCCGTACCATAAACTGGATTATATTTCTGTTTGTAAGGAAGTTAAGGCTGATATTTTTGTTATTGGCGAAGACTGGGGAAAAAAACCTCATAATCAGGGTGTAGAAAATTATTTAAAAGCTCAAGGTAAGAAAGTTGTTCAAATTCAATATAATCCACAGAACTCATCAACTAAAGGCAAAAGTTGTGGTTCAATATCAAGCAGGTGCGTGAGTTAATGACTTATGCAGATTTGGTGGATTCAACATCCAAGTGGGAATTCAGGGAAGGGAATTCAGGGGACAGTTTACATATTAAATAGTGGAATGGGGAAATCATCCGATAAATAGGTAAACTGTCCCCCTAAATTCGACACGGGACGGACCATATATGTCCCCTGAATTCCGCTGAAAACTCTAGTGCGTTTACGCCACCTTCGCGCATTCGGTCAGCCAGCGCGATGCCGCAGCGACGGTGGTGAACGATCCCAGCACCAGAAAACGGCTGCCACCTGCATCAAAACTTTCTGCTGCCAGCGCATCCTCCACGCATGCATACGTCGCATCGCATCTATCGCGGTAACGCGGCGGACCGACAAGTCTGCGGGCATATGGTCGGAGCAGGGGCAGAGCAGGGGCGAGATCACGGTCGGCGCGTGGAAATACGAAAATGACATCAAACGGATCAGCCAGCGTCGGCAGCGAAGGCAGCAGTGACTGGATAGCGTGAAGATTGTGCGCCGCATCCAGCCAGAAACATTGCCTGCCGTGTTGAATTTTCTGTAAACGCCCCGGCACAACCGTTTGCGCGATGGCCTGTTGCGCAACATGTATATCGCCGATGTTGTGTTCCGTTTGCAATAACTCAACCGCAGCCAATGCCAATGCGGCATTCTGTTGCTGAAACCCGCCGTTCATACGTAGCGGAAGTTTGCTAAACGATGGGCTAACGTATTGCACATCGGTATAACACTTATCAATTTCCTGCTGGACGATATTTCCCTGCTTAATACTGATTCGCCAGCGGCAACCGGCAAAAATATGCGCCTTTTCAGCAGCAATTTCAGTCAATGTTTCGCCCAGCCAGACTTGATGATCAAGCGCCACCGGGGTCAGCAAAGCCAAATCGGCAGCTACAGCCGTCGTTGCATCCAGCCGCGCGCCAACACCGGCTTCGAGGATTTCCACATCGACACCGGTATCGGAAAAGCAGCGTAGCGCCATGGCTGTTGCTACTTCGAAATAGGAAGCGCCGATTTCCTGTGCTTTGCCAACGATGGCAGGCATAATGTTAAGCAGTGTTTCATCAGAAACGACATTGCCGTTGATACGGATACGTTCGTTGAAATGATGGATGTGTGGTGACGTGTACAGGCCGACCTTGAGGCCGCATGCCTGCAATGCAGCGGCCAGCATACATGCTGTGGAACCCTTACCGTTGGTTCCGGCAATGCGAATGCGCAGGTGCGGACGCTTGAGGACCATGTTTTTTAGCAGCGCATGCATGCGTTCGTGACCCGGTTTGTAGTCGCGGTCGGCGGAAGGTGCGCCGAGACCGCTCAGCCACGCTTCAATATTGTTTTTCTTTTGCAATATATTTCGTGGATTGATGTTTAGTGTTGCCGGTACGGGCGTTGGGTGAGCTGATCAAGCAGTGTTTTCAGGTAGGCGGGTTGTTCGCGGCGGTCAACAATGGCATCAATGAGTCCGTGCTCAAGTAGAAACTCGGAGGATTGGAAACCTTTGGGTAATTCTTGATTCACCGTTTCACGAATCACGCGCGGTCCGGCAAAACCAATCAGCGCCCTCGGCTCGGCCAATACCACATCACCCAGCCATGCCATAGATGCGGAGACACCACCCATAGTCGGGTGGGTAAGCAGGCAGATAAACGGAATACGTGCCTGTTGCATACGTTTGGTGGTAGCGGATGTTTTGGCCATTTGCATCAGGCTTAATACGCCTTCCTGCATGCGTGCACCGCCGGAAGCGGCAACCAGCAGATAAGGGCAACCGCGTTCAAGTGAACGTTCCATACCGCGCACGATTTTTTCACCTGCAACCGAACCCATGCTGCCGCCCATATAGGCGAATTCGAAGATGGAAACCGAAACCGTATGGCCGCAGATATCGCCGAGGTAGTTGCGTACCGAATCATCGCCACCGGCTTTTTTTTCTGCTTCCCGAATGCGATCGCGGTATTTTTTCTTGTCGCGGAATTCGAGCGGGTCCTGCGAGCGAAGTCCGCTGTCCATTTGCTCAAACGTTCCGGCATCAAACAGGAATTCGGCCCTGTCCGTAGCATTTATTCGATGATGGTGCGCGCATTTCGGACAAACCATCAGGCTGCGTTCCATTTCTTTGTTATAAATGGTTTCCGAACAATCCGGACACTTAATCCACAGCCCCTCCGGAGTGGAAGAGCGGCCACCGCCGAGGATGTTTTTCGGACTTTCAATCAGACGCGTAATCCAGTTCATTGTGTACTCCTAAAGCAGCAGTTCATCGACCTGCGTCAGCATGCGCAGGTGCGGTAAAAATAATGACTCCACTTCAGAAGTCAGGACATCGAGGGTTTCCGGTTTCATGTGGTACAAATAGACTGGTATTTTGCCAAATTTATCGAACTTGGCCAACTCGACAGCCATACTGTTGGGTGTCAAATGGCCGCTTACAGAGGCCAGATTTTCGTAAGCGTTGGGAAATGAACAATCGACAATCATGCCCTTGAGGTTGGGTTGTGCATTGGCGATTTCCCAGATGCGTTCGGTGCTTCCCGTATCGGCGGTATAGATGAATTGTTTGTCGTCTTCCTCAATCAGGAAGCCGGTACACGGCACAGGATGATTCACCGGAATCGCGGTGATGCGAACGCCATCGACTTCAACGGTTTGATCCGCATGGATGGGTTCAAAAACCAGAATCGGATCGCTGGCTGAAGGAATGCGTGAGAAATCCGGCCACACCCGATTGTTGAAAAAATCCTTGCGCAGCACATCAATATTTTCAGGCAGGCTGTGGACAATAATCTGCCGGTTGCTATCAACACCCGAAAGCCGTTTCAGTGAGCGATTATCGGCAAGAAAGGCAATATCCTTGATGTGATCAAGGTGGGTGTGCGAAACAAAAATATGGCGAATAGCGAACTGATCTTCCAGATCAAGCGCCTCGGTCGGTGAACCGGCATCCAACAGAATCGAATCGTTAATCAGAAACGAGGTCAGATGAAAACCGAGCAATTGACCACCGTAACAGCCCAACACCTTAATCCTCACCGACACCTCCCTTACGCATCGCCGCACGCATGGCGGCACAGGTTTTGTCCAGTTCCGAGAGCATAGCAGGTTCATTATCTTCATGCGCCGTGATGCAGTTCACGAAATGACTACCGATGACCACGCCATCGGAAAAAGCGGCGACAGCATGTGCCTGTTCAGGGGTTTTAATGCCGAAACCGACGCAAATCGGCAATTTAGCCTGCTGGCGTAATGCATCCACTTGCGTGCGGATTTCGCTGATTTCACCCATTTCAGCACCGGTAATACCATTCAGGGAAACGTAATAGATGAAGCCGTCGGCGATTTCAGCGGCCAGTTTGCGGCGTGCGGTGGAGGATGTCGGGGCAACCAAACGGATGCCGCACAATTTGTGCGCTTTGAGTGCGCGAGTAAAATCACCTGCTTCCTCGGGTGGAATATCAACGATAAGCACACCATCAACACCGGCCAGTGCAGCCTGTTCGGCAAAATACTCATAACCCATAGCAAAAGCCACATTGGCATAACCCATCAGCACGATGCCTGCTGCGGGATGTGCTTTTCGCACGCTCAATGCAATATGAAACACATCGCGCATACGTGTGCCGGCAGCAAGTGCGCGTTCGCTGGCCGCTTGAATGGTTGGCCCGTCAGCCATCGGATCAGAAAAAGGCATGCCGATTTCAACAATATCGACATGACTGGCGAGTACATCCAGAAGTTTTTCCGATGCTGCCGGATTGGGATCGCCTGCGGTCAGATAACCCACCAGTGCGGCGCGATTTTCAGCGGCGCAGCGTTCAAAACAGTTTTTTAATCTGTCCAAACTCATGTTGCATCTTCCTTTGTTTTTTGCATGACGGTATCCAAATCTTTATCACCGCGACCGGAAAGATTCACCAGCAGCATTTGCTCCGGTTTCATCTTGGCGGCCAGTCGCATCGCTGCGGCCAGTGCATGGCTTGATTCCAGCGCCGGAAGAATTCCTTCGCAGAGCGACAGGCGTGAAAATGCCTGCAATGCTTCGTTATCGTCAGCGGTTTCAAGTTCGAGTCTTCCCGCTTCATACATGGCGGCAAGCTCCGGTCCGACACCCGGATAATCCAATCCGGCGGAAATGCTGTGTGTTCCCTTGATTTGCCCTTCGTCATCTTCCAGAAGGTAGGTTAGATTACCATGTAAAATACCGGGCCGACCGGCAGCCAATGATGCGGCATGATCATCGCCATCGAGTCCGTATCCGGCGGGTTCAACAGCAACCAGCCGAATATCGTCATCACGCAAGGGATGCAGCAGACCCATGGCGTTGGAACCACCACCGACACAGGCAATCGCCATATCCGGCAGGCGACCGAATTGTTCTAAAGATTGCGCGCGCGCTTCCTGACCAATCACCACATGATATTGGCGTACCATGAGCGGATAAGGATGCGGTCCGGCGACTGTACCGATGATGTAGAAGGTGTTTTCGCAACTGGCAACCCAATCGCGCAAGGCTTCGTTGAGCGCATCTTTCAAAGTCGCTGTCCCTGAATCAACCGGAATCACACGTGCGCCGAGCAATTCCATACGGAAGACATTCGGCGCTTGGCGGCGCATGTCTTCGCGACCCATATAAACATCGCATTGCATATCAAACATCGCCGCGACCGTGGCGCTTGCAACACCATGCTGCCCTGCACCGGTTTCAGCAATCACCCGCTTTTTACCCATGCGTTTGGCAAGCAGTGCCTGACCGATAGTGTTGTTGATTTTATGTGCGCCGGTATGGGCCAGGTCTTCGCGTTTGAGCACAATTTGCGCACCGCCGATTTCTTCGGACAAGCGGCGTGCGTGATAAAGCGGTGTCGGACGACCGGCATATTGTTGCAGCAGGCGCAAGCGTTCGGCCTGAAATTCCGGGTCTTCCCATGATGCATAAAATGCCGCTTCCAGTTCGGCCAGCGGCCCCATCAGGGTCTCCGCTGCATATTTTCCGCCGAACCCATTGAAATGGCCGCCAGCATCGGGCGGGTGGCGAATCTCAAAATCGTACATGGATGTTTCCTTGCTTAATCCTGTTTTTTCATTCAATTCAAACGCTCCGGCTTTGCACGCGCTTCATCAGACGCTGCAACGCTACGGCATCTTTGATGCCGGGTGCAGTTTCAACGCCCGAGGATACATCCAGCGCATACCAATGGCGAACAGCGAGTGCTGCCGCAATATTATCGGCATTTAGTCCACCAGCGAGCAGCAACGGATGTCGATGCTGTAAATCAGCGACCAGCGACCAGTCAAAAACCATGCCCGTGCCGCCATACACACCGGGTGGCGCTTTGGCATCAAGGAGAACAGGGCAATCATAGGCGGCAATCGCCTGCACATCGGAAGCCTCGCGAATTGGCAGTGCTTTAATCACGCGGCACTGCTGGGCGGCACAGAATTCAGGTGATTCATCGCCGTGCAATTGCAGAATATCCAGCGGGCATGTGGCGAGGGCCACATTGATTTCCTGCTGACTGGCGTTAACGAACAAACCGACTGCGGAAACAAAAGGCGGTAATTCACGGATAATCGCCGCAGCCTTTATCGGTGAAATGAAGCGGGGTGACTTATCGTAAAATACAAACCCGATAGCATCCGCACCGATATTTGCAGCCAATAAGGCATCCTCAATCCGCGTTATTCCGCAAACTTTGAGGCGTACACGATGTGATGTGGATATTCCGTTCATGACGCAAGCCTAGCAGTCTGTCGGACTTATGAGAAATCTACTGCGCGGCAGGGATAACGGCCCAAAACATCCGGATTTATCGTTGCATCGTTACCACTATGCGTCTCAAAGTTATGCTGTTTTTGGCGCGTTCTCCCACCTGCTCGCTACGATTACCCTAAGTCCGATAAACTCCTAGCAGACTGCCGGACCGATGGTAAATCTACGGCATGGAAAAAGCGGAATTAATTTCCTGTCACTTCATCCAATATGCTTTTTAGGTCCATCGCGCGAAACGGTTTTGCGAAAACATGGCGAACCCGCCCGGCAAGAGCATATTGCTTCAAACTTTCTTCTGTGCACTGATCCGGATCGCCAGACATCAACATACAACAAACCGCAGGATGTCGCTGCTGCACCTCGCGAAGCAATTGAAAACCATTCATACCGGGCATGTCGATATCCGAAAGCAGTATGCCAGGAATATCAAAATTTTCATATTGCATGGATTCGAGATAGCTCTCAGCGGAATCGAATGTTTGAACTTGAAAACCGTAGGTGTGCAGTATTCGTAAAAGAATATCGCGCACGCTATCTTCGTCGTCCACCACATGAATCGTGCAGTGCGTTTTATGTTCGCGCATGTTTTTAATCTCCCCCCATACCCACCTTTATCTCGTAATGCTTTATCAACAATGTTTACAAGTCAATGTCATGTTGATGTAACATTGCCGAACAGGTCTAATGTCAAAAGAATACGACATATGTTTTTACAGAAAAAAATCGGCGGACGAATCCGTATCCTGCGGCAATCTCAATATCCCATGCTCAGCATTCATCGACTGGCAGTCATGGCTGAGGTTGATCCGGGGCAATTAAGCCGTGCTGAACGTGGCATGGCTGGTTTGTCTCTTGAAGCACTGGAACGTATTGCGACAGCACTGAATGTATCCCTCGGCTCGCTGGTGGATCCTGAAGGCAAACCTTCCTATCACACAACCGCCGAACCGGCTGCCCGCTCATATGATACGTATCATCAGCTTATTCACAGTCTTGTCCGGTTGATTCAAGACAAGCTATCCGCAAACGGTTTGAAACAATGCAGCGATACCGAGCAAACCTTGATTAAGCACCATATCCAATCCGCTATTGAGGAGGGTATAAAACGCGGACATCTTCTTGCCGAACGCGAAATTAAAGACATTCGCAAATTGGAAAAAGGTTCTGACCCCGAACACGCCTGACAACCCGTACGTGTTCCGGTTAGACTGCGGTGCATGAATAGTCAGGCAATCATGAATACCTATACCCGTTATCCCGTACAACTGATACGCGGTAAAGGCTGTCGTGTATGGGATGACACAGGCAAAGAATACCTTGATTTCATCTCCGGCATTGCAGTCAATACGCTGGGTTACGCACATCCGGCACTGAGCAAGGCGCTTTGCGAACAGGCGAAAACCATGCTGCACTGCTCGAATTTGTTTCACATTCCGGCGCAGCAGCAACTTGCCGCCCGATTGGCTGCGCTTTCCGGGCTTGGAAAGGTGTTTTTCTGCAATTCCGGTGCCGAAGCCAACGAAGCGGCTATTAAATTGGCACGCAAGTATTTTTACGATAAACATTCATCGAAAAGAAATATCATTACCGCCACGAAATCTTTTCACGGGCGCACCCTCAACACCCTGACTGCCACCGGACAGGATAAAGTGAAGGTGGGTTTTGACCCGTTGCCGCCGGGCTTTTTGCATGTGCCACTGAACGATATTGCCGCGCTGGAGGCCGCAATTAACGAGCAAACCGCTGCCGTATTACTGGAGCCGTTGCAGGGCGAAGGCGGGGTGAATATTGCGCATGCAGATTATTTGAAGCAGGTGCGCGCACTTTGCGACCGGCATGGCATATTGTTGTTGCTTGATGAGGTGCAAACCGGCGTGGGACGTTGCGGCAGCATGTTTGCCTATGAACAAGCGGAAATTCGTCCGGATATTCTGACCTTGGCCAAAGGTTTGGGTGGTGGTATTCCGATTGGTGCGATGCTGGCCAACGACAAAGTGGCAGCTTCTTTTGGACCCGGAACACACGGCTCCACGTTTGGCGGCAATCCGCTTTCCTGCACAGCGGCGCTGACTGTTCTG
This sequence comes from Zetaproteobacteria bacterium, assembly GCA_003233235.1. Lineage (GTDB taxonomy): Bacteria > Pseudomonadota > Zetaproteobacteria > Mariprofundales > Mariprofundaceae > UBA1543. The sequence goes on along the minus strand of QILF01000023.1, from coordinate 5,753 downwards.
GATGTGATTGAAAATGAAAACCTGCTGGAGAATTGCCGTTTGCGCAGCATTCAGCTTATGCAAGGATTAGAGAAATTACGGCTTGAATATCCTGCTATCTGCGAAGTGCGCGGGGCCGGCTTGCTGGTCGGTGCAGCATTGAATACGCAAGCTGCCGACATCATCACCGCCTGCCGCGAGCTTGGATTGCTCATTTTACCCGCAGGCCCGCAGGTATTGCGGTTTCTGCCGCCACTTAATGTAAGCGCTAGCGAGGTGAACGAAGCACTGGATAAGCTGAGCGCTGCCTGCAAAGGAGTGTTTACATGAAACATTTTATCACGTTACTGGATATTACCGGCGATGAAGCACGGCATATCCTCAAACGCGCAGCTAAAATCAAAAAGAAACTCAAAGAAGGCAAGCCGCATCGGCCATTGGAAGGCAAAACGCTGGGCATGATTTTCGACAAAGCCAGCACACGTACACGCGTTTCTTTCGAGGTCGGCATGTTTCAACTCGGCGGCCACGCCTTGTTTTTGCATTCCAGCACGACCCAATTGGGTCGCGGTGAACCGGTGGAGGATTCGGCACGTGTGCTGTCGCGGATGGTGGACGGGATTATCATTCGCACCTACGGTCACGATGTTCTGCAACGCTTTGCCGAATTTTCAACTGTGCCGGTGATTAATGCACTGACCGATTGGACGCACCCCTGCCAGATTCTTGCTGATGTGTTTACCTACGAGGAGCATCGCGACTGTATCAAGGGTAAGACCGTAGCATGGATCGGTGACGGCAATAATATGGCGCATTCGTGGATTAATGGCGCGGTTTCTTTCGGTTATCGCCTGAATATCGCCTGCCCCAAAAATTACTGCCCGGATCCGCGATTGCTTGACGCCGCACGCACACTTGGTGCGGAGGTAACCTTGAGCGCCAGCCCGCTGGCTGCGGCCAAAGATGCGGATTTGCTTACCACCGATGTGTGGGCATCCATGGGGCAGGAGAAGGAACAGGCCGTTCGCGAAAAGGCGTTTGCCGATTTTCAGGTCAACAAGACGCTGATGCACGCGGCGCATCCCGACGCACTATTTATGCATTGCCTGCCTGCGCATCGCGGCGAAGAGGTGACTGGCGAGGTGATCGACGGCAGCCAATCGGTGGTTTGGGATGAAGCGGAAAACCGTCTGCATGCACAAAAGGCGCTGCTTGAGTTCTGTCTTGCTTAAACAGCACTTGCGGGGAAGTTAAGGGCTTTAATTGCGCAATTATCAAATTATGAAAGCCTGACCCTCATTTGAAAGCCTGACCCTCATTAGGGGGATTTACAGCTTTTTTTCTGTGCCACGGTTGGTGTCGGGCAAGGGGATTCAGGAAGAGTGTGAAAGCCTATGTTTTACAGGAACCCCCTATGTGTCAGAATGGTTGCTTGCCGTACTCATTTTGATGCTGGATAATTACTGATATTAAAACAAACAAGGAGAAAAATATCATGAAAATGCTTTTCGTGACCTTATCACTACCACTAATCATCATAACCTGTTGGGTTTCTTTTCCCTCACAGGCATTTGGGTTTGAGCGTTCACCCCTCTGGAGAATCATTGAAACAAGTGATAGAGCTGCAGCGAGGGCACGTGCAAGCGGCGATGACGAAGCTGCAAATATACATGAAGAAAGGTCTAGGAATTTCACAGCGATGGCAGAAAGATGGGATCGGAAAGCGAGACGGCATGAGAGAATTCAGCGTGAAAACAGAGCCTTCAGAAGAGCGCAACGTGAGAATAATCAAATCATCGTTACTCGGCCACGTACCCCTGCTGTTCAACAGAGAAGCAGCGGGACTCAATGGTATCAGGGCTTTTGACTTGCTTTATGCGCCGGAGTCATGCGCCGGGGCGTCGGGGTCAGGCTTTCATAACTTGATATTTATGTTGTGCCGATTATTGTTTCCACATGGCTCGTCAACCAAGAATCCATATTGAGGGTGGTTATTACCATGTGATGCTTCGCGGCAATGGCGGTGATGGGATATTTCATGGCGATGAAGACCGGCTGCGTTTTTATTTACTGATGCAGGAAGGTGTTGAGCGTTTCGGGCATAGGATTCATGCATTTTGCCTGATGGACAACCATGTTCACTTGGTCATTCAGGTCGGGAAGATTCCGCTTTCACGCATTATGCAAAATTTATCTTTCCGCTATACGCTCTGGTTTAATAGCCAACAAAAACGTGTTGGTCACTTGTTTCAGGGGCGATTTAAAGCGTTGTTGGTGGATGAGGAAAGTTATCTGCTTGAACTTGTGCGTTATACGCATTTAAACCCAGTACGAGCCGATATGGTAAAAGAGCCTTCTGATTATTTATGGAGTAGCCATCTGGCATATTTGGGGCATAAAAGCTTGCCGTGGCTGACTTGTGATGCTGTGTTGTCGCATTTCTCGTCTGAACTGGCAGATGCCAGATCAAAATATGCCAGCTTTGTGTTTGATGGCTTGTCTGAGCAGCATAGACCGGAATTTCACTGTGGTTCCGCTGATTCACGGGTGTTGGGTGATGACACATTTGCCGAGAAATCATTGGCTGGTGATGCTGCGATTGTTCAAAAAGTGAGTTTGGATCAGTGTATTGAACTGGTGGCTAGACATTACAAACTTACGCCAGCCAGTTTATCTGAGCGCAACAGAATCAGAAAACAGGCAGAAGCGCGCGCTGTGATCGCATGGCTTATGCGCGAGTGTGGTGATGAATCGCTGACTTCTATTGCACACTTCTTTAACCGAGATATTGCAACCATGAGTACAGCCGTTAGAAAGATTGAAAAACGGATGGCTGAGGATGGCGCTTTTCGAGATGTTCTTGCTGGGTTAAAGGAAAATACCAAATTACGAAAGCCTGACCCTCATTCCTTACCTAACAACATCGCCGTGGTTTGCGATGCGGCTAGCGTGTAGTATAGCTCGCTGCCGGTGAAATCCGGTATACCTTGCAAGTTGGAGACTGGCTGAATGTCTGATGTAAAAAAGGCCGTACTGGCCTATTCCGGAGGCTTGGATACCTCCATTATTCTCAAGTGGTTACAGGATACCTACGACTGTGAAGTGGTAACGTTTACCGCCGATCTCGGGCAGGGCGAAGAGGTTGAAGATGCCCGTATCAAGGCTGAGGCGGGCGGCGTAAAATCTATTTATATCGAAGATTTACGCGAAGAATTCGTGCGCGATTTCGTATATCCGATGTTTCGTGCCAATGCGATTTACGAAGGCGAATACCTTCTCGGAACCTCCATCGCGCGACCCCTGATTGCCAAACGCATGATTGAAATCGCCGAAGCTGAAGGTGCAAACGCAGTATCGCACGGTGCCACCGGCAAGGGCAACGATCAGGTCCGTTTCGAGCTGGGTTTTTATGCGCTGAAACCGGATGTGAAAGTGATTGCACCGTGGCGCGAATGGAATCTGGTATCACGCGAAGATATGCTGAATTTTGCCGAGGCACATGGCATTCCGGTCGAGCGCAAACGCGAGGGTTCTAAATCACCCTATTCGATGGATGCCAACTTGCTGCATATTTCCTACGAAGGTTACGATTTAGAAGATCCGTGGTGCGAACCGTCCGAATCCATGTGGCGCTGGAGTGTGTCGCCGGAAAACGCACCGGATGCACCGGAATATCTGGAATTGACCTATCGTGGTGGCGATATTGTTGCCATCAACGGTAAAAATATGACCCCGGCAGAAGTGCTAACCGAACTCAATCGTGTTGGCGGCAAGCATGGCATCGGGCGCATTGATATTGTCGAAAACAGATTCGTCGGCATGAAATCGCGGGGTTGTTACGAAACACCGGGCGGTACGATTATGCTCAAGGGACACCGGGCGATTGAATCATTGACCCTTGATCGTGAGGCAGCGCATTTGAAAGATGAACTCATGCCGCGTTATGCCAAACTGGTGTACAATGGCTTCTGGTTTGCGCCGGAGCGGATCATGCTCCAGAAAATGATTGATGCATCGCAAGCCACCGTGAACGGTGAGGTGCGTTTGAAATTGTACAAGGGCAATGTGGTGGTGGTTGGCCGCCGTTCTAATGATTCGCTGTTCGACGAGCGTTTATGCACTTTCGAGGATGATGAAGGTGCTTACGACCAGAAAGATGCTGCCGGATTCATCAAGCTCAACGCGCTGCGCTTGCGCCTTGGGGCGCTTTCCGGAGACAAATAATGATGACACATCATTGCCGGAGCAGGCGTTTTTAATTCCACACCAGAATAACGGCACAGATTTTCCGTGCGCACATAAATATCATGCAATTCTAATCTCTGGAGCTTTTTAATGACTTACGGGAAACCTGTTCGAATCTTGCATGCTTTGCTGGCCATGTCCGTATTGATTCAAATCGCAATTGGTGAATTGATGAATGTGCCGGGCGCTGGAGATGAACCCGGACATGCATTTTTGCAGATTCCTTTCGCTTTCGCGTACGAAGGCCATACCGGTGTGATTGTCGAGGAGACGCTGGGCTTTGAGGTACATGAATTTCTCGGCCTGTTTATTGTTGCACTGGTTCTAATACGGCTTATTTTGGCATTTACTACGATACCGGGAGCGGGCTGGCGAGATTTGTTTCCGTATGTCTGTGCCTCCGGATGTAAGACTCTGATTGAGGAATCAAAGACGCTGTTTGCCGGTTTAACACGGCTTAAACTCGCGCCGCCGGAAGAAAGTAAAGCTGTTGCCGGGAGCGTGCATGGTCTGATTATTCTTTCCGTAACGTGTATGGCGATAATCGGTACTGTTTTGTTTTTTGCCTGGAACGAACACGGGCGGCAAACCGCATTGATTGACTTGCTTGGCGAGACGCATGAAGTCATCGCGGGCTTTTTAGAGGCATTGCTAGCAGCACATATTCTGGCCGTAATTCTGCATCAGCGGCAGGGTCACAATATCATCGCGCGAATCAAACCCGGAGGCGAGTAGGCAAGCGTAAAAAAGCTGACAGTTCAGCTTATTGTTACCTGCGACAAAATGAACATCATTGCGCTACCAATCATTGTCACGACAACAAAAGGTACGGCAATCATCAACAGGGCCGTAGTGGATTGAATACGACAATTTGTAACCAGCCCAAGCCAAAGCAAATACATACTTGCCAGCAGTGCTGCGATGCCAAACCAGGACAATGCTGAAAACATCATTGGCAGGAAAGCGTAGGCGGAAAGCTGAAAGGCATGGGCCGTCGGTAAACGCGTCTTGGCGAAACTGGATGCCGCCCATCTGAGATAGCTACTGAGAAACCGCATGCCTATCATCACAATACCCAGCGTCAAAGGGAAGAGAAAAAGCATGAGCATGCTGAGAAAGGGAATCGACAGAGCACTCAGCGCAAAAACTATAATCGAAGCAAAAAACAGGCTGTCCCGATAATAGATTGCTGTCGGCAGGGATGCAAAAAATGCCCGTGGTTGGCTGACCAGCGAACGAATCGCCGGAATCAGTGTTTGTACGGGCCGATTGGCCTCAAAATATATGATAGCATTATCACTCATTATTTGTCTCCAGTGGTGGCGAAGGATGTACGCTTTTGCCGATGATGCAAGTTCGATTATTGCACCAATGCACACCATGTACGCATCCAATCGCATGATTGCATTTCGCTTGGATTTATATAAACAGGACCTAGCCTGCATTATTCACAAATACTGCCGCGCCCTTGCTTGTTCCTTTGCCCGCAACGAATCCTTGCTCAGATGCCCGTAAACATGGCTACGCCC
>QILF01000040.1 GCA_003233235.1 Zetaproteobacteria bacterium | reverse complement strand
AGTTGCAATCCCACTTCGAGTGCGATTTTGAGTTGGAATGAGGTGAATGGTGGTTCCATTTGCCGAAATTACAACTCAAAATCGCGCCGGAATGGGGAAGTAAATCGCCGCTCACGACTTTTGCAAGTGGCTCAGTATGTTTATCATTTGCCGTGATTTTCGTGACACTTAAATCCGAACGTGACAGCGACAAACCGCGATCAAGCAATAAATTCCCGAGCGGTTTTTCACCCTCCTGTAAATCCTGCATCAAATCGGCAGGCAGCGTATCAAGCGGCAAAACCGATTCGGCATCAAACATCACCGCACCACGATGCAGCAACGAAACCTGACGCCGCAAAGCTCGCGCAGCCGGTGCGCAGCCGAGCAATTCCGCTTCATCCGGCGATGCCTTATCGACAAACTGGTCGTGCAACTCAACCTCCAGCACAATGCCGTGATGTCGCTCAAGAAACCGTGTTAACGACCCTGCCACGGTCAACACACCTTCCATCTCCGCAGGCAATCTGTGTTCCGATGCACGCCAACTGCGCACCGGCTCCCACACGGCTGAACTTAATGATCCGAAAAACATGCCTGCATCATGGCAACGGGGAGAATCAGGTCAAGGGGGCTTGCACCGAAGCAATTTTTACGGCCCAATCACGCCCCATGAATCATAATCACAGTCACCATTGCCGGATTTTCACCGATATACCACTGAACGATCACGCAGATGTCGTTCTATCCGCCGAACAGGCTCACTATCTACGCAACGTCATGCGTCTTGCCGCTGGTGCAAACGTCACGTTGTTTAATGGCTACGGCGGCGAATACGATGCTGAAGTCACCCGATTGGATAAAAGCGGGGCCTGTTGCACGCTTGCAACACAGCGTAAGGTAAATCGCGAAATGCCCTGCCGCATCCATATCGTGCAAGCCGCCTGTCGCAGTGAAAAAATTGAACACGTATTACAAAAAGGCACGGAATTGGGCGCAGCAAGCTTTTCCATTGTACGCAGCGAACGATCAGCGCTGAAACTTGATGGCAACAAACTGGATGTGCGTCTCGCGCGCTGGCGAAAAATCATCGTCGAAGCCGCCGAACAAAGCGGCAGAACACGCCTCCCGGAAGTAAACTGGTACGCATCGCTGGATCAAGCACCGGCCACCGGACGCGCGCTGGTTTTGCATCCCGAAGCCGCAACCCCGTGGCAGGCAATGCGCACAGAGTTACGTGACATGACCGACATCAGTCTGGCTGTCGGTCCGGAAGGCGGTTTTAGTGAACGCGATCTGCGCACCCTTGCCACATCCGGCTTTCAGCCACTCGCCTTCGGCCCGCGCATTATGCGCACGGAAACAGCTTCTCCGGCATTGCTGGCAGCCATTGCCGCTATTATTTAGATGCAATTTTTAACGGTTTTTCAGATATTGATTCAGCGTCCAAAACAGCAAGAAAAACGACAATAACAGCAGCCTAGGAGGCTGTCGGACTTATGAGAAATCTACTACGCGGCAGGGATAACGGCCTAAAACATCCTGATTTATCGTTGCATAGTTACCACTATGCGCCTCAAAATCATGCTGTTTTTGACCCGTCCCTCCACCTGCTCGTTACGATTACCCTAAGTCCGACAGACTCCTTAGAAAACACACATCCGCCGATCGCACAATCTCAATTGCCGGTGTCTATTGCAACAACACCCTCACCACGCCGATCGGATATGCCGTTGAGCGCATGTGTTTTGTTGTTCAATAAAATCGCCTGCATATTTCCGTAGTTACGTTTCATTTGTTTGAGATGGTGGCCGCGTTTTTTGAGTTTGGCGACAGTTCCGGGTGAAAAAGCGCCTTTTTCGTATTGCACGACATCGGGTAGAAACTGGTGATGAAAACGCCGCGCATTAACCCAATCCGCAGGTGGCGTTTCGTTAAGCATAAAACCGACCGAAGCAAGCAACACCATTGAAATAATCCGTGAGCCACCCGGTGTGCCGACGATGAAGGTGCGATTCGGACCAACGACGAAGGTCGGGGTCATTGAGGAAAGCATACGCTTGCCGGGTGCGACAGCGTTCGCTTTGCCCTGCACCAGTCCGTAAGCATTTGCTTTGCCGGGCCGGGTGGCAAAATCATCCATTTCGTCGTTCAAAAGAATGCCGGTAGATGGCGACACATAGCCGGAGCCGAAGCCGTAGTTAATCGATAGGGTAGCGGAAACCATATTACCGTCTTTATCGACGATGGAAAAATGCGTGGTATCCACACTTGCACCAATCGGTTCGGCAAAGCCGGTGAGTTTTCCGGAAGGCGTCGCTTTATCCATTGTGATGGAGGCGCGCAGTTTTCTGAGACGTTTTTCAGCCAGATAACCCTTCGGAATAGTGACAAAATCGGCATCGCCGAGATATTGATTGCGGTCACGGTAGGCGCGTTTCATGGTTTCAATCAGCAGATGCGCGCGATCGGCAGGGGAAAGGGCTTTGAGGTCGTCGTTTTTCAATTGGCCGAAGATGTGCGCCAGCGTCAGGCCGCCGGACGAGGGCAAGCTTGCGGTGATAAAATGAAAACCCTGATAATTAAATTGCACGGGGCGACGCTCAATAGTTTGATAGCGGGCCAAATCATCCAAACGGATCAGCCCGCCATCGCGCTGCATATCCGCAACCAGTCGTTTGGCTGTTTCACCGTGGTAAAAATCATCCGCACCTTGTTTGGCGAATCGGCTCAAGGTTTCGGCCAACGCCGACTGTCTGATGGTCTCTCCTGCCAGAAAAATACGCCGGGCGGCAGCATTAAAGACCTTACCACGCCAATCAAGCATGGCCTGCAAACGTGGATAAACCTGAAAACCACCTCTAGCCAGGGCAATAGCCGGTTGCACCACCTGTTTGCGTGGCAATACGCCATATTGGGTGAGCAAACGATCCACACCGGCAATCAAACCCGGCACAGCTGCCGATTGCGGCCCGTCGATGCTTGATTGTGTCCGGTAAATTTCACCGTGACCGGCAAGCCCGGGGGATGTTTCGCGCGCATCAATCATCACATAGCGTTTTTCTTTGGCGATATACAACAGGAAAAAACCGCCACCGCCAATACCGGAAGAACCGGGTTCGACAACACCAAGTGCTAGCGCGGTTGCTGCTGCCGCATCGAAGGCATTACCGCCTTTTTTAAGCATTTCAATGCCGACTTTCGCCGCCAGCGGATGCGCGGCGACAACCATCCCGCTGGCAGTTTCAGTTGCAAATGCAAACGAAGGCAGTAAGCAAAAAAGCTGTACTAACAATAACAAAACAACGTGCAGTCGCATCATGCGGGTTACTGTAACCTGACTTGGCTCAGGCGTCCAAACGGGTCGTGGTGAGGATATTTCTGTTCTATTCGGAAAGTAGCGTGGCGTATTCGCCAACCCAGTGCAAAGCGCGACTGTGAATGCCCATCAAATCACCGCAGCACAAGCCGAATCCGCGTCCCAGTGCATCGACTTGTTTCCATTCGCCCTGTTCGATAGAACGCACCAACTGCAATAATCTGCCGTATTCATTCTCCGATGCCATCAGCCCCTGATAAAGATCCTCCGGCAAGGTTAATTTAGCCAGCGCATCCTCCATGCTAACACCGAGAATAGCATCAATGACGGAAAACAGGCCGAGTAGAAAATAGTCCGCTTTACGTTCCGGTTTCCGCAGTTCGGCAATCCCTTCCAGAATCTTGCCGCGCAGCATTGCGACACGCACAAGCTCCAGAGGTTTATCTTGCCCGGCTTCTGCCAGCAACAATACCGAAAGCCACTGGCGAATATTGGCCAAGCCCAGTAACCCGAGCGCCTGACGCACCGATTCAACTGAAGAGCGCAATCCGAAGGCAGCGGAATTGATGTGCTTGAGCAGACGGTAAGATAATGTGACATCACGAACAATCACCCCTTCCACATCGGAAATAGCCTCTGCCGACATGACTTCCTGCAATGCCTGCATAATGCCAAGGCTTGATTTCGGAAGCTGGCGACCCTCGACGATTTGCGGACGACAGAAGAAATAACCCTGAAAACCACCGCAACCGAGACCAGTAGCACGTTCGTGCTCTTCCTGAGTATCGACATGTCCGGCAATGAGTTGCTTAACCCGGGGGCGAACCGGCTGAATTTTTGCCGTCAAATTATCGTCGCGGATATCAATCAGGACCGAATCGACAACCTCCAACAACATCTCATAATCCAGCGTATCCCGCACGCCATTGAGCATCAGCTGATAGCCCTGTTGACGCAACGAAGCACAAACCGCCAAAACTTCGTCATCGGCAGGCATATCCGCGTCCAGTTCAACGCCGAGCAGATCATGTGGAAATTCGGACACCGCACCGCGCACCAGCAATTCACGTGTCGCCGGAATATAAACCGGTAAATTATTGGATATTTCCTGCAATCCAATATCCATCAGCCCATGCACCAGTAATTGCGCACTCTTTTCTGTTTGCGATAGCTTGTCACCATCATCCGTCGCTTGTTCAAACATCAAACGATAGGCGATGGTTTTGTATTGGCGATCCAGAATAGGCTGACGCCCGACATAAAAATTACCCACAGCTCTCTCCTATGTTGCTGTTAAATTGTCAGTTCACCCACATTCGATGTCGTACCCGAATGACCTGCTCTGCACTGGAAAAGACAATATTTTCCAGAAGTTGAGCAAATTCAGTGCCAAGCGCCATTTCAAATACGATAAACGAGGGTGAGGGCCAAGTACAATTACCATCATGCGTCAAGGTCGGATTGTTTATATTATTAGCCTTGAAAAGGCTCGGTCTGTTGAAAAGGCTCGGTCTTGACAGAAAAAGATGCCGCTCTACTATTCGCGGCCCTTCAAGGAGTAAGCCATGAGTTTTACGTTTAAACCCAGTCGAATTCGCCGTGCTCGCACCCACGGATTCCGTGCGCGCATGGCTACGCGATCCGGTCGTACTATTATCAAGCGTCGCCGCGCCAAAGGTCGCAAGCGCCTGAGCGCTTAGTTTTCTCACTTTCGAGTTCTGGAACACACATTTTCTCCGCGTCAGCGGCTGCGCACAAAAGCTGATTTCGCGCACATGCGACGTGGTCTGAAACTGGTTAGCGGGGGTGTTCGTTTGATTTATACGACTAACGAATTTCATCATGCCCGATTCGGCCTCGCGGTTTCACGAAAATACGGCAATGCAGTGCAACGAAACAAACTCAAACGCCAGTGGCGCGATTGTTTTCGTAACAGTGATGTCCGCCATTTGGGTGTCGATATTCTGGCTATTCCCGTCCGTTCTCAAACACAAATGATGCATCCTGTTTCCGATATGCAACTGGCATTTAATCTGCTGATGCGCAAGCTCAAGCAAACACCATGACGCGTATCTTGCTCGCTTTAGTGCGTTTGTACCGTTATGCGCTTTCGCCGTTTTTGGCACAGCGCTGTATTTATTACCCGAGCTGTTCCTCCTATGCGCTTGAGGCGCTTGAAACGCATGGATGGTGGCGCGGCTCTGGTCTTGTGCTCCGGCGGCTGTTACGTTGCCACCCGTTTGCAAAAGGCGGTTATGATCCGGTCCCCGAGTGCATGGAACATCCCATTGCTGAAATAAAGGAGCAACAATAAATGGAACAGCGCAATATGATTATGGCGTTTGTCTTATCCATGCTGGTACTGGTGGGCTGGCAGGCGATATTTCCGGGTGACGACGGGCAGAAGAAAGCGCCGGTCACCGCACAGATAGATCACCAGACTCCGGTTTCCGCTAGTGGAAAAACAGATGTGACTTCTCCGATAGCTGGAGATGTCCCGAATAGCAGCCTGTCTTCGCAGGTGCAGCCGGTAGCAGCCAGGGCTAAAACCCGCATGCTGATAGAATTGCACAATGATGTCCTGAAACTGAAATTGGATGATCAGGGTGCGCTGACTTCTGCGACAACCACGAAGTATCGGCAAACGATCGAACCCGGTTCTCCTCCTGTTTCCGTGCTCGGTATTGACGATGAGCATCCGTTATACATTAACTCTGGTCTGCTTGGGCAGGCATTGCCGGTTTTTTCTGTCGAAAGTGTGCGTCCTGATGGCTCCGGTGCACAGCTGATTGCGACGCTGCCTGATGGCAATAAATGGTTACGTACGCTTTCTTTGAAACAGGGAAGTTATGTCGTGGAAATGCGCGACAGAATTAGCGGTAATGCGAACTACGAAATGTTCCAGCAGGTGGTGGCACGTAATCCGAATCGTAAAAAGAGTAATGTTTATCAGTTTTTAGGCCCGGTTTCACTGCTCAAAGACAAGCTGGTTGAACACAGCTACGACGATCTGGATGAAAAGAGTCCAATCACCGAGCAGGCGAAAGGCGGCTGGACCGGCATTATGAACCAGTATTTTATTACCGCGTTGATTGGCAAGCCGGAAAAGATCTACAATTATTATTATAAGGGTGATGGAAAAACCTACCAGTCCGGCCTGCTAACGACCGGTGAACGTGATGCGCAGGGGACGAATTTCTCTGCCGATATCTACCTTGGCCCGAAATCCACGACGATCATGAAACCTTTACATGTCGGACTTGAACGCAGTGTCGATTACGGCTGGTTTGCAGTCATTGCCAAGCCGCTGCACGAGCTGTTGATCTGGTTGTATACTTATCTCGGCAATTACGGTCTGTGTATTATTGTGCTGGTATTAATGATTAAAACGCTCTTTTACTGGCCGACGCAGAAATCTTATGAATCCATGGCTGATATGCGCAAGCTGCAACCGGAAATGCAACGCATGCGCGAGCTTTATGGTGATGACCGGCAGAGAATGAGCAAGGAAATGATGGCTCTGTACAAAAAGAACAAGGTCAATCCGCTCGGTGGCTGCTTGCCGATTGTAATTCAGATTCCAGTATTTTTTGCTTTGTATAAGTCGCTTCTGGTATCTATTGAGCTTCGTCATGCACCATTCTACGGCTGGATTCACGATATGTCAGTGATGGATCCGTATTATGTGTTGCCGATTCTGATGGGTGCATCCATGCTTATTCAACAGCGCTTTAATCCGGCCCCGCCGGATCCGTTGCAAGCCAAGGTGATGCGCTTTTTGCCTGTCATATTCACCTTCATGTTCCTGTTCTTCCCGTCAGGGCTGGTGCTCTACTGGCTGGTCAACAATATTCTGGCGATTACCCAGCAGTGGTATATTTTAAAGGTCAGAAACGCACTGTAGTTTTTTGAATATCAACTGCAGACGCACATGGATGTCATAGCCGCTATCGCCACCCCGCCGGGCAGGGGTGGCATCGGCATCATTCGTCTTTCCGGAACCGGAGCGCATGATTTGGCATTGCGTTTGGTTCAATCATCCGATGATTCATCTGAACGCACGCTCTCTCCGTTTCGACCACGTTATGCCCAATGGGTGTCGTTTCTTGATGCCGATGGACGGCAGTTGGACAGTGGTCTTTTGCTGTATTTTCCGGCACCGCATTCCTATACCGGTGAAGACGTTATCGAATTGCAGGCGCACGGCAGCCGGATTCTGTTGCAAGCCCTGCTTGAACGCGTTTTAGTCCTCGGCGCGCGATTGGCGGAACCCGGCGAATTTACCCGTCGTGCGGTACAAAACGGAAAAATGCATTTGGAGCAGGCGGAAGCCGTTGCCGCTTGCATTGATGCGGCAACCTTGCGTGCAGCGCGGCAGGCGCAGCTACATTTGCAGGGTGAATTCGGTCGCCAATTGAATGGCTGGATGGATGTGTTGACCGGTCTGGTTGCGCATGTCGAAGCTTGTCTGGATTTCCCTGAAGAAGAAATACCCGCGCTGCTGTTTGATGAATTGCGCGCCACATTGGATGGCGAACTTCTGCAAGCAATGAATGCTGCATTGCGTTCCGCTAATTTCGGTGAGCGACTCTTTCAGGGTGCATGTGTGGCGATTATAGGAGCGCCGAATGTTGGCAAATCGACGTTGTTAAATCGTCTTTCGGGAAGAGACCGCGCTATCGTCAGTAAGCAGCCGGGAACCACCCGTGATGTACTTGAAGTAGATTTTGAGGTGCACGGCATCCCTGTTCGCCTGCTTGATACCGCAGGCATGCGCGACAGCGATGACAGGATTGAACAGGAGGGGGTGCGGCGCGCGCAGGCGGCGGCGCGCACGGCGGATGTAACTATTTTTATGGCTGATATCTGTGATGTTTCAACGTGGAATGATATTGCCGACGGCGATATTCGGGTGATGAATAAATGTGATTTGTCCGGATCGGGTTTGATGGGGCTAGATTTGATGGAACTAGATTTGATGAAACAGGATTTGGCAGTTCCGGATGATGTTCTGCGTATTTCAGCCAGTACCGGTGACGGTGTGGATGCCTTGCTGCAGCGCATGGCTGAATTATTGGGTGAAATCCCTGCCGGAGACGAAGGTTTGCTGGTCACCAGCCGCCGTCATCGCCAGCAACTGGAACGTGCCAGAGAACATCTAATCAGCGGTAGAGCTTTGCTCGGTAGCAGCGAACACCTTGATCTTGCCGCATTCGAATGGCGGCAGGCATGGTCGTGTCTGGGTGAGATTCTGGGTATTGGCGATATCGAACACATCCTTGATCGAATTTTTTCGGAATTTTGTATCGGCAAGTGAGAATACCGTGTTCAAATTTTGTAGCAGTTCCGAGAAAAGAGAAGCTGATTGTTTACAAGACTAAAAACAAACAAGTGAGAATAAATCATGTGGTTTAAGAATATTCATTTTTATCGTTTTGAACAACCGTTCAATTTATCCGGCCAGCAATTGCATGCAGCACTGGAAAAACACCGGGCGCGCGATTGCGGGCAAATGGAATTGGCTTGTGAAGGCTGGGCGAAACCGCTCGGTCTGGAAGGGCAAAGTCTGGTTCACGAAACCGATGGCAAGCTGATGTTTTGTCTCCGTCGCGAGGATAAAGTCGTCCCCGCCTCGCTGCTGCGCGAACAGTTGGAGGCAAAGGTTTTCGAGATTCAGCAGCAGGCCGGGCGACCGGTCGGACGCAAGGAGAAAGCGGATATTCGCGATCAGTTGATGCAGACGCTGTTGCCGAAAGCACTGGTCAAAGCGAGCCACACCTTTGCCTATATTGATGCGCAAAACGCATGGCTTATCGTTAATGCCGCGAGCGCAAAGCGCGCCGAAGAGTTGATTATTTTGCTGCGTAAAACCTTGGGAACACTGAATGTTGTGCTGCCGCAGACCGATATGTCACCCGAATCGGCGATGACCCGTTGGCTGCTGGATGATGCGGCGTTGCCGGAAGGTTTTGATGTCGAGGACGAATGTGAATTAAGGAGTGTTGGCGAATTTGCCAGTGTTATTCGTTGCAAGAGTGTCGATTTGGCATCCAGTGAGATTCGCGCGCATGTATCAGCGGGCAAACGGGTACATAAAATAGCTGCGAATTGGCAAGGCAGGTTATCTTTTCTGCTGCATGATGATTTATCCGTCCGGCGCATACATTTTGATACGGAACTGGTTGAGCAGGCCGATAGCAACGGCGATAATCTGGCACAATTCGATGCCGATTTTGCGTTGATGTCTGCGGAATTTTCGGAATTTTTACCGGCGCTTCTGCACGCGTTCAGTTCGCCTGACAGGGCCTAACCTGCTGTTTTTCAAGTAACCGGTGGATACCGGTCGGCAGAGCGAATTCTGAAATATCAGCAACCCATTGCCCGCTGCCGTTTGATGGCACGTCAGATACCTTTGCGTAGAGATGCAAACGACGATGGGTAAGTAAATGGATATGACACGGTTTCTGCCCGGGTGCGGCAGCCAATTCGGTGATAGGTGGGGTCCAAAGTCCCGCCCATATACCGGAATCCGGCCTTTGTATTAGCCAGATGCCTTTTTCCGCATCCAAATGCAGATGCACCTGCCAATACACATCCCGGATACGAATGTTTGATTTTATTTGTTTCACTACATCAAGCTTAAAAGCTGAATCGCAGGCGTTGGATACCGGACAGCCAGCACAATCCGGATTTTTTGTGCGGCAAAGCGTCGCCCCGAGTTCCATCATCGCCTGATTCCAGTTAGCCGGGCAAGCGGAAGCATCCAGCGCCTGTTGTGCGAGCGTCCAGAGTTCGCGTTCCGTTGCCTGCGGTTTTTCGTGCCAGCGTCGCAGAACACGTTTCACATTGCCATCCAGCACCGGCGTATGGGCGGCAAAACAGAATGCTGCAATGGCTCCGGCGGTGGAACGGCCAATACCGGGTAGCGCCAGAATAGCGTCGAAATTTTGCGGGAATGCGCCATCATGCCGGTTAACGATGTGTTGCGCCGCCTGATGAATAAAACGGGCACGCCGATAATAACCCAGACCTTCCCAGGCCTTGAGCACGTCATCCAGGGGTACGGCGGCGAGCGTGGCGATGTCCGGGAATGTTGCAAACCACGTCTGGTAACGCGGCAGCACGGTTTTAACCTGCGTTTGTTGCAGCATGATTTCTGAAATCCAGATGCGATAAGGGTCGTTCGTATCACGCCACGGCAGAAGCCGGGCTGCATTTTGATACCAGTCGAGTAGCGGTTTACTACGCTTGATTCTATCTCTGGCGGAAGACAAAACGGCCATCAAGAACCTCAAATGTGAGGTAAAAACTGACCCGGTCCAGCCCCCATATACTGGGTATTGGACGAAACGGTGCGGCAGCATGAATGGCGGCAATGGCACTATCATTGAGCGGTAGAATCGGGCTGGGACGAATGATTTCGATGCCGCCGAGCGAGCCGTCTTTTTCAATGGTCAGGCGCAACAGTGCACGCCGTTCATCTTCGTCGTGATTGGCGTAATTGGCTTGTCCGGGACGCCATTGCTCCTCAAGCGCACGCACCAGTTGATGCGCATAAGGAGCATATTTTGCTTTGCGGGTATTGATGGGAATATCCGCTTCGCGCGACAGCATTTTTTTAAGTCGTCGCTCGCGGGCGAAATCACGTGACAGCTCAGCCAGAGCCATGCTCGACGGCATCAGATTGGACATCGGGATACGCGCCCGTTTAGGCGGCACTTTGCGCGCCTTCTGCGGTGGTTTTTTCTTGACCGGTTTGGGTGGTCTGAGGCTCGGGCCGCGTTTGGTCAACGTGCGCGTTCTCTGCTCCGGTTTCGGGGTTGGCGGAGGCGGTGGTGTACGCGGTTGCGGGGCGGCTGGTTTTTGCTGTTTTTTCTGTTGTCCGGGCATCGGGCTTCTGGCCATACGCGTGAAGCGATCCTGAGCTTTACTGCTGGCACCTTCGGCATTGCGGTTGGAAATGGCATCGGCTTTTTTCGGTGCTTTTGTGGCCTTACTTTTTTCAGGACTGAGCAGAACCACGTCCATATTCTGTGGTATTCTGTGCTTGGGAATCGGTTTGTTAACGTGTTGCCAGGTGATCAATACGGCAATCAGCACGTGGCAGGTGATAGAAGCAACAAAAGAGATGCTCCAGCGTTTTTTCTTCAGCGAAAAAGAGTTAACCATGCGCGGCTTCGCTGCCTGAGACTTGAATATTGCGTAGGCGGTCAGTGACAAAATAGGCCGCTGCACCATTCAGCCAGCCGGTAACGGTGGCAACGAGTAGAAAGGGCGGCAGCAGATAAAATAACGCCTGCTGCTGGATAAATAGTGCCTCGACAGTGAAAAACTGCGCCAGCATATGTGCGATTCCGCCGAGCAGACTGATGCCGAGCAAGCTGATGCCGGGAATCGTGCGCCACGCGGCGAGCATGACCAGTGCTGCAACCAGTGCACCGCATAAACTCATAACAAACGTCGGGGTAAACAGTGTGCCGATAAACATCGCACCGACAAAAACGCGCGTAATTGCCAGCCAAAGTGCCGCTTTCGGCCCCAGCATGACCAGTGCTACAAGCGTGACAATATTGGCCAATCCCGGCTTGAACCATGGCCCGAGGCCGGGCAGTGCTGATTCCAGCACATGAATACCGATCGCCAGCATCAGCAACGCCATCCATTGTGCTTTGCGGCGCAACTCGGGCAGCGGCGGGCGCGGCAGAGCGATGTTTCGGTCAGTTGAGTTGGGTTGCGCGGATGAGGCCGACATCGGGCTACTCTACCACTGCATCGAAGGCTTTCGTATCCCCGCGAATAGCGACAAGAATGCGATTTGGCACGCAGGCGATACTGTCGCCGATGCGATGGTGGTGTCCGGTTCGAATGCAGCGTTTGCTACGGCACGGTGATTCGCTGATAAATACCGCACCATCGCCGATAATGATGTCGGAAATGCCGATTTCACCCTCAGCGGCAAAATGCACCGGCACTTTGCCGTGTAACGGATATTCAGCGAGCAGTGTGCGCCCGTGATAAATATCGACCATCGGTGTGCCGCTTCCGGCCAGTTCACGAATATGCATCCAGCCGACCAGAATGCCACCAAGCACCAGAACCAGCAGCAACCGGTCCATCCAACTGCCGAGCAGCCAGTGACGCAGGCGTTGCGGTTCGTGGTTTTCTATCGGGTCGTTATCAAGCCGCGAATTCATGCGCCGAGTGTATCAGAGTTTCCTGCGCAGGCATGAACGTAAGTTTGTCGCTTGGCTCGTTTGCCAACCATCCCGCTCGGCTTGTGAATGTGAAGGTAAATGTGAACATCGTGCTCTGATGAGGCTAAGTCAAATCGCTGCAACAGGGCGGAGAAGCGGTTAGGGTTCGGCACATGGCAAAAATATTATTTCATTTCGGTGAATTGTCGCTTAAGGGCAAAAACCGGCATCTGTTTGAAAAACGCATGGCGCGCAATATTCGACGCAGCCTTAAACCGGTATTGCTGCCGGACGGCCTGCACCGTGAATACGGGCGCATGGTTGCCGAAGTCTCCGCTGTGGACGATGCGCTGGTCGATTTTCTGAAACTGCTGCCCGGCATTCGCAATTTTTCCATCGTGCATGAAGCGGCATTGGAACTGGAAGCAATCCAGCAAGCAGCGCAGAAGGCGATCATCGCGGATTACGGCGAGAATATTGCGGGTGTACCGTTTCGTGTTACAGCCAAGCGCAGTAACAAACAATTCCCGCTCAAATCACCGGAACTGGCGTTCGAAATTGGCGGTTATTTAAAAAACCATCTTAAGCTTAGCGTCAACCTGAATCATCCGAAAATTGACGTGCGCATCGAAATCGCGCGCGATGCGGCTTATATTTTCACGCGTAAAATCTCCGGTATCGGTGGTTTGCCTGTTGGTACGTCGGGCAAGGGCGTGGTGCTTTTCTCCGGCGGTATTGATTCACCGGTGGCTGCTTATTCGATGATGAAGCGCGGCATGAGCGCGATTCTGGTGCATTGTTACAACAGTACGATTAACCGTGATTTTGCTAAAATCAGGGATTTGGCGCGGCAATTATCGCGTTATCAGGGGCATGTGAAGCTGTTTCTGGTCGATTTAGAGGAATTTCAGCGGCATGCGATTGCCAAGGTTCCAGCGGAATACCGGATGATTATCTACAAACGGCAGATGATACGGGAGGCGGCAAAAATCGCCAATGAAATGCATGCGCAAGCACTGGTGACCGGTGACTCGCTGGGGCAGGTAGCCAGCCAGACGCTGCCTAATATTCAGGCGATTTACGATGTCTCGTCATTGCCGCTTTTGTCGCCGCTGATTGCTTCCGACAAGGAGGAAATCATCGCACTGGCGCGGCGTATCGGTACATTTGATATTTCCATCGAGGAATATTGCGACATCTGCTCTTTTTTAATTGCCAAACACCCGGAAACGCATGGACGCAGTTCCACCGTCGCACAATACGAAGCCCAACTGCCCATCGACAGCATTGACAGCCCGGTGCGCAAACACGTCTTTAACGGTGGTGAGGAAAAAACCGATGGGTATTGAGAAGAGCGAAGCTGAATGGAAAGCGCAACTTAACGAAGAACAATTCCGCATCTGCCGTAAACAAGGCACGGAACGTGCGTTCAGCGGTGCATTCTGGGATTATCATGAGATGGGAACTTACCGCTGTATTTGTTGCGATACGGCATTATTTTCCAGCTGCGATAAATTTGATTCCGGTACAGGTTGGCCGAGTTATGTGCGCCCGCTGAACGAGGATGTGCTTGTTTTGCACGATGACCGCAGTCTTTTCTCGTGTCGCACCGAGGTGGCTTGCGCAAATTGCGCAGCGCATCTCGGGCATGTCTTCGACGACGGCCCGCAACCGACTGGCAAGCGTTATTGCATCAATTCCGCTGCACTGGCTTTTGTGCAGGAGTAATATTACATAAATACAGCACGCTCATTTCGAGAAAATCTGTTTCGATTGCCCTCGGGGCTGTGTATTCATAGAGTTGCTGAAAATCTCTCAGGAGACCATATGGCCGGGGACAAGCTCTGGGGCGGAAGATTCAATGCGCCCACCGATACATTTGTCGAAGAATTTAATGCATCTATTGATGTGGATGCACGCATGTATGGCGAAGATATCGCCGGGTCGCGTGCGCATGCCCGCATGCTTGGTCGTCAGGGGATTTTATCCGATGACGATGTAAAACAGATTTTACAGGGCCTGAACGATATTGAGGCGGACATTGAAGCGGGCAGAATTGATTTCACCGTTGCCCTCGAAGATGTGCATATGAATATCGAAGCGCGCTTGACTGAACGCATCGGCGATGCCGGAAAGCGCCTGCACACGGCACGCAGCCGTAACGATCAGGTGACCACAGACACGCGGCTTTTCCTGCGCCGTCGTTGCGATGAAGTGAGTGAACGCATCGTTACCTTGCAGCGGGTGCTTGTGCAATTGGCGCGTACCCATGCCGACACCATCATGCCGGGGTTCACGCATTTGCAAACGGCGCAACCGGTGACGTTTGGACATCATTTGCTGGCCTATGTGGAAATGCTATCGCGCGATGCGGGTCGCTTTGCCGATGCGCAGGCACGCATGAACCGCTGCCCGCTGGGTTCAGCGGCGCTGGCCGGAACTACCTTTCCGGTGGATCGTGCTTTTACCGCGCAGACACTGGGTTTTGACGGGCCGTGCAATAATTCGCTGGATGCGGTGTCGGATCGTGATTTTGTGCTGGAATTATTGTCCGCCTGTGCGATTTGCGGCGTGCATTTGTCACGTTTTTCCGAAGAACTTATTTTGTGGATGAGCGCGCAGTTCCGTTTTATTGATTTGCCTGATGCTTTTTGCACCGGTTCATCCATCATGCCGCAGAAGAAGAATCCGGATATGCCGGAACTGGTGCGTGGTAAAGCAGGTGGCATGATCGGCGGACTGGTGGCCATGCTGTGTACGGTTAAAGCACTGCCGCTGGCCTACAACAAAGACATGCAGGAAGATAAACGCGCGGTATTTGACGGTTTCGATCAATTGCAGGATTGCCTGCGCATTTTTGCCGAGATGTTGCCGGGTATGCAAGTAAATCACGATGCCATGCACGCAGCAGCGGCCAGTGGTTTTTCCACAGCGACTGATCTCGCCGATGCGCTGGTTCGTGCCGGTGTGCCGTTTCGTGATGCGCATGATATTGTCGGTCGTAGCGTTGCCTGGTGTATCGAAAACAATATGGAATTACACCGGATGGATGCATCCACCTGCGCGGCGATTGATGTGCGATTAACTGTGGAGATGGTCGGGAAATTATCCGTCGAAAATTGTGTGGCAGCACGTAATCATATCGGTGGCACAGCGCCTGAGCAGGTTCGCCTGCAATGCGATAACTGGAACAAACAACTGGAGGCGCATGATGCGTAATTTTTTTCTTGTCGGAATGATTGTTATCTTTGCCTTGACCGGTTGCGGGCGCAAAGAAATACCGCAGGCAGATACCAGCGAACCACTACAGTTGATTAATCTGCAGCATCAAAAAGCACTCAATGTATTGCAGTTAAGATTCACTATTCTCGGTGGTGTAGGGCCGGTCGGTTATCAAATTGATCGCGGTGAAATCGACAATCATTGCAATTGTGTACTGCTCTGGCGGCGTCACTACGAACAGCCGCCGATTCCCGGTCAGAAGGACGTATTGCTGGTTAAGAATGTAAAATTACTGACCCATGAGCGCGAATTTGTTTTCCGCATCCGTGCCATTGATTCGATAGGGAATCTTGGTGCGTGGAGTGCACCGATGCGCGCCCGCGCCGATGAAATATAAAGATGAAACATGCACAACCGCGCTTGAATCAACTTGGTGCATATCCGTTTGAACGTTTACACCAGTTGTTCGATGGCGTTATTGCCGATGCAACGCTAACCCCCATTGATGCCGGAGCCGGTGAGCCGCGTCTGCCGCTACCGGCATTTGTGCAGCCGATGCTGGAAAAACATCTTAGCGGTTTTTCCAAATATCCGCCGACGCGTGGTATTGCCGATTTGCGTGAAAGCATTGCTGCCTGGTTGATGCGGCGTTATGCCTTGCCTGCTGTGGATGCGGCAACGCAGGTGCTCTCCGCCAACGGTACGCGCGAGGCATTGTTTGCGGTAGCGCACGCGCTGGTTAACCCGCAGATGGCGAGCGATAAACCATATGTGCTGATGCCCAATCCGATGTACCAGATTTATCTCGGTGCGGCGCTGACTGCCGGAGCGCAGCCGTATTTGATGCCGTGCATGCCGGAAACGGGATTTTCTCCTGATATTGATGCGATTACCGATGCGATCTGGCAGCGCACGGCATTTGTGTATATCTGTTCGCCGTCGAATCCGACCGGCTGGATTGCCGATGCCGCCTACTACGAAAATCTTCTGGCGCTGGCCGATGCACATGATTTCTATATTGTTTCTGATGAGTGTTACTCGGAAATCTATTGGCAACAGAAGCCGACAGGTCTGCTCGAAGCCTGTCAGCAGACGGGGCGCACTGATTTTTCACGCTGCCTTGTCATGAATTCGCTGTCCAAACGCTCGGCACTGCCGGGTTTGCGTTCCGGTTTTATCGCTGGTGATGCAAGGCTTATTTCCCGCTTTGCCAAATTACGCAGTTATACCGGCTCGGCTACGCCGCTGCCGTTGCAACAGGTGGCGGCTGCGGCATGGCGCGATGAGGTGCATGTGCAGGCTAATCTGGCGGTGTACCGGCAGAGTCTGGCCGCCTTTTTTGATGCTTATGGCGAAGGGGAAATACCATCCGGGTCGTTTTTCGTCTGGTTGCCGGTGAACGATGGTGAGGCATTTGCCAAAGCCGCCTACGCGCAGCAGGCGGTGACGATTTTACCCGGTTCTTACCTTTCTGTGGATGATGAACATGGCATCAATCCCGGGCAGCGATTTATTCGTGCCGCACTTGTTGACGGGCCTGAAAAAGCCGCCGAACTTGCACAACGGCTGCGTAAAGTGAACATATAGCCATGCATATTCCTGAACCCGTCGAAACAAAACTGCGCCAGCTCGCAAGTGCTGGTAAAACGCTGAATTGTTATATTTATGATACTGCGCCGATGCGTGAAAAAATTACGCATTTATGCGACATCATGCCCGCAGGTGTTGAAATTTATTACGCAATGAAGGCCAATCCGCATCCGGCATTTCTGGCGGCGGCACGTGAAGCCGATGTGCGGGGCGTTGAGATTGCCAGTCTCGGTGAAGCGGAAAAAGCTGTGGCTGCCGGTTTTTCTCCGGCGCAATTGATTTACACCGGGCCCGGCAAAACGGTGGAAGAATTGCGCTGGTGTGTGCGGCAGGGAATTCGCAGCATTCATGTTGAATCGCTGACCGAAGCACACCGCTTGAATGCCATTTGTGAGCAAGCGGGGCGGACGCAGGATATTCTTTTACGTATCAATGCCAATTTTGACATTCATGAAGCACAAACAACCTTCTCCGGCGGCTCGAAGAAGTTCGGTATTGATGAGGAAAAACTGGCGGATGTTTTGCCGCAGATTGCTGCTCTGTCCGGGCTGAATTTTCGCGGCCTGCATGTATATGCGGCTTCCGGCGTGCTGAATGTTGCCGACTTGCTAAAAAATTGTGAACTGGTTTTCGGTATGGCGCGCAATATTGAAATTGCCTATCCGGATATGTGCTGTGATATTATCAATTTCGGCGGTGGTTTCGGCATTGATTATCTGGAAACCGGGTGTGATTTCGATCCGCTGGCGTGGGCCAACGGTTTACAACAGCTGATTGACGAATACGACTATTCCGGACGCGCTTTTTTCCTCGAACTCGGGCGTTATCTGGCGGCGGATTCCGGTTGGTTTTGTAGCGAAATCGTTGACATTAAAGAAAGTCGCGGCAAAAAGCAGGTAATTTGTGCCGGCGGTATCAACCACTTTCGCAGACCGGCGGCATTGGCCATCAATCATCCGCTGACGATTGTGCGCATGGCCCGACCGCCACTTTTTGACGGGCAGGAAACGGTGCACAACGAAGCGGTGTATTTTGGCGGGCCGTTATGTACCGGCGCAGATAAACTGGCCAATAATGTGCATGTGGAAGCTGCGCATGTCGGCGATATTGCCGTCTTCGGATTTGCGGGCGCTTACGGGCTGAGTATGTCCAATATTGAGTTCCTCAGTCATGCGCGACCGGCTGAGATTGTTCTCGGCTGACGGAGCTGTTTTTTTCGTTACACTTGCAGTTTACTAATAAGCCATTCGCAGGGAGATGCACATGAATCATTTACAGGAAGTGATTGAACAGGCATGGGATACGCGTGATGCGTGGAATATCGAGAAAGGTGCGGAAGCGTTTCGCAGCAGCATTGAAAAGGCGATTACGCTGCTTGATGATGGTGGTGTGCGCGTGGCCGAGAGAGATGCCGACGGCAACTGGATGACCAACGAATGGCTGAAAAAAGCCGTGCTTCTGTATTTTAAAATCAAGGACAATAAGGTGATTAACGGTGGTGTAGCGAATTATTTCGACAAAGTGCCGCTGAAATTCGCCAATTGGGGCGAAGATAAGTTTCGTGCCGGTGGCATGCGCGTTGTGCCACCTGCCACGGTGCGCCGTGGCTCGTATATTGCACCGAAAGTGGTGCTGATGCCGTCCTATGTAAATATCGGTGCGTTTGTCGATGAGGGAACAATGGTCGATACCTGGTCAACGGTTGGCTCCTGCGCACAAATTGGTAAAAACTGTCACCTTTCCGGTGGTGTCGGAATTGGCGGTGTGCTCGAACCTTTGCAGGCAACACCGACGATTATCGAAGACAACTGCTTTATCGGTGCTCGTTCCGAGGTCGTTGAAGGTGTGATTGTGCGCGAGGGTTCGGTGATTTCGATGGGTGTCTATATTGGCAAGTCCACCCGGATTGTGGATCGGGCAAGCGGCAATATCTCTTATGGTGAGATTCCACCTTATTCGGTGGTGGTCTCCGGCTCCATGCCCGGAAAATCGGGTGGCCCGAATCTGTATTGCGCAGTCATCGTCAAACAAGTGGACGAAAAAACACGCTCCAAAACGGGAATTACCGAACTGCTGCGCGATTTTTAGTGCCGGAACCCGCTGCTTAAGGAAGCGCTGATTAAAGCATGATTCGCATCTTTACATCCAAAGCAAGCGATTCCTGCGTTGAATATTTGAGCCATAGCGGTGCTATGACTT
>QILF01000106.1 GCA_003233235.1 Zetaproteobacteria bacterium | reverse complement strand
CTGCGGCCTGTGTCAGGAAGCTTGCCCTGTGGATGCGATTGTCGAAACACAAATATTCGAATATGCATCGGAAACGCGCGAAGCGTTGTATTATACCAAGGATATGCTGCTTGCCGTCGGTGATGCATACGAAGGCGAAATTGCTGCCAATATTGCTGCCGACGCGCGCTATCGCTGATGCAAGGGGACGTATAAATAATGCTGGAACTCGGATTTTTCTACATGTTTGCCGGATTGGCCGTTATCTCGGCTCTTGCCGTTGTATTGTCGCGCAATTCGGTGCATGCCGTGATGTCCCTGATTCTTTGTTTTTTTAATGCTGCCGGTTTGTTTTTCCTGCTGGATGCCGAATTCATCGGTATTATCCTGATTCTGGTTTATGTCGGTGCGGTGATGGTGTTATTCATGTTCGTGGTGATGCTGCTGGAGGTGAATTTTGTCAGTGTGCGCGAGGGCATGTTGAAATATCTGCCGGTAGGCGGCGTGATTGCGCTGATTTTATTTGCCGAGATTGTTGCGGCAGCTTCCAGCGGTGTGTTTTCGCCGGATGGGATTCCCGATCCGGGTCATGTCGCGCAACAGCTTAATAATACAGTCGAAATCGGTAAGATGTTGTACACCAAATATCTGCTCGGTTTTGAGATTGCCGCCATTGTATTGCTGGTGGCGCTGGTTGGCGCGATTGTGCTGACCTTGCGCGTTCGCACGGACGTGAGGTATCAAAATATTTCCAAGCAGGTGAACGTGAATCCCGCCGATCGCATGCATAAGGTGAAGATGTAATGGTGCCATTGTCCGCATATCTGGCCGTTGCCGCCTGTCTGTTTTCGATTGGCATCGTTGGCCTGTTCCTGAACCGGAAAAACGTTCTGATTATTTTGATGTGTATTGAGTTGATTCTACTGTCGGTGAATATCAATCTCGCCGCTTTTTCACACTTTTTGCAGGATATAAGCGGGCAGATTTTTATCTTCTTCGTATTGACGGTTGCGGCCAGCGAAGTGGCGGTCGGTTTGGCTATTCTGGTGGCGTACTACCGTAATCGTCGTTCGATCAATGTTGATGATATCAACACCTTGCAGGGATAGGGGGCGATTGTGGAGCATGTAATGCTGAATTCGACCGAGCTACTCGCCATTCCGGCGCTGCCGTTGATTGCATCGCTGGTTGTCGGCCTGTTCGGCTGGGCATTGAAAGAAAAGCTTTCGCATACGATTACTTCGGCAAGTGTGATTCTTTCAGCACTGCTTTCCGCACATGTGTTTACGCAGGTGCTGGGTGGAGCAAGTTTTTACGGTAATTTCTGGACGTGGATGTTATCCGACACCTTTGTGGTTCCGGTCGGTATGATGATTGACCAGTTGACGGTGATTATGATGCTGACGGTGACGGTTGTATCGTCATGCGTGCATATTTACACGATTGGTTATATGCACGGTGATCCGGGTTATTCACGGTTTTTCTCCTATATTTCCGGTTTCACGTTTTCGATGCTGGTGCTGGTCATGGGCAACAACTTTTTCACCCTGTTCTTCGGCTGGGAAGCGGTGGGGCTGGTGTCCTATTTGCTAATCGGCTTCTGGTTCAAGCGTGAAAGTGCCAATTTTGCGGCCATGAAAGCGTTTATTGTCAACCGTGTTGGCGATTTCGGCTTTTTGGTAGGTGTGCTGGCGATTTGGTATTATTTTGGCAGTTTTGATTATCGCGATGTGTTCGCGCAGGTGCCTGCCTTGGTGGCACAGGGCGATAGCTTGCATTTTCTGGGCTGGGAAATGAGTGCGATTACCTTCATTTGTCTGTCCCTGTTTGTCGGTGCGATGGGTAAATCAGGTCAGGTTCCGTTGCATGTCTGGCTGCCGGATTCGATGGAAGGCCCGACGCCGATTTCCGCACTTATTCATGCCGCAACCATGGTGACGGCGGGTGTGTTCATGGTTGCCCGTTGCTCGCCGATGTTTGAATATTCAGAAACGGCATTGGCTGCTGTGGTGTTTGTCGGTGCAGTGACCGCATGGATGTGCGCGACTATCGGTCTGGTGCAGACCGACATCAAGCGGGTGATTGCGTATTCCACCTGTTCACAGCTTGGTTATATGTTTGTTGCTTGCGGTGTGTCTGCTTATTCGGCGGCTATTTTCCATCTGATGACACATGCGTATTTTAAAGCTCTGCTGTTCCTCGCCGCCGGTTCAGTGATCCATGCGGTGATGGCCGAACAGGATCTGCGCAAAATGGGACAATTGCGTAAAGCCATGCCGGTTACCTACATTACCATGCTCATTGCCGCACTCGCACTATCCGGTGTACCGCCGTTTGCCGGTTTCTGGTCGAAGGATTTGATTATTGAAGCGGTTGGCGCACGTGAGATGGGACTGGTTGGCGATTTCGCCTATTTTGCGGTACTCAGTGCGGTATTTATGACCGCGTTCTACACCTTCCGCATGTTTTTCCTGACGTTCCATAATTCGGACCGGGTTGCGGCCAAAACCAAACCGCATGTGCATGAGTCTCCCAAGGTGATTACCATACCATTGATGATTCTGGCGGTTGGTGCATTGCTGACCGGCGCGTGGGGCGTGATGGGTCTGGATATTGCCAATCCGGAAATCGCCAACGGCTATTTCGGTTCGTCGCTGTTTGTTCTTGATGCACATAATCCGCTGATGACGCTGGCCGAAGAAGGTGAGCATGGCTGGTATCATTTCGTGTTTACCGCCCCGTTCTGGCTGGCAATAAGCGGCATCGGCCTAGCCTATGCGATGTATTTCCGCGAAACCGATATGCCAGCCAAACTGGCTGCGGCCAGCAAACCGGTTTACACCTTTATTCTCAACAAATGGTACTGGGATGAGTTGTATGCCAAAACAGTGATGTATCCGGCTCAGGGGCTTGGCCGCTGGTTGTGGCAGAAGGGTGATCTGGCGATGATTGATAAAGGTCTGATTCACGGTGGTATCGTTGGTGGTGTGCTTGCCGGCATGAATCGCATGCGCGCCATGCAAACCGGGTATGTCTATCACTACGCATTTGCCATGATTATTGGCGTTTTCGCGACGTTGACATATCTGGTATTGAAGGGATAGGGAGAGCAACGCAATGATGGAACTGAACAACGTTCTCGGCTTTCCGATTCTGACGTGGAGTATTTTTCTGCCGACGTTGGGAGCGATAATTATCTGGTTGTTTGTGCGCGGTGAAAGCGCGGTGCGCTGGACTGCGCTGGCTGTTTCGGTGCTCACCTTTTTGCTTACCTTGCTGCTGTGGATCTATTTCGATAACGGTACGGCGCACATGCAGTTCGAGGAATTCCATCCGTGGATTACGGCATTTAACGTCAATTATCGCCTCGGCGTGGATGGTATTTCGATGCCGTTTATTCTGTTAACCAGCCTGTTGACGGTGGTTTGTATTGTTTCCGCATGGGATTGCATCAAGACGCGGGTTAAGGAATATATGCTGGCGTTTCTGATTTTGGAAACGACGCTGATTGGTGTGTTTGCAGCACTTGATGGCATTTTATTCTACTTTTTCTGGGAAGCGATGCTGATTCCGATGTTCCTGATTATCGGTGTCTGGGGCGGCAAGAATCGCGTTTACGCGACCATCAAGTTCTTCCTGTACACACTGGGCGGTTCGGTGCTCATGCTGGTTGCGCTGTTGGCCATGTATTTCAAAGCCGGGCATACCTTCGATTTGCAGGCGTTAATGGCTTATCCGTTTAATTTCGAGTGGCAGTTCTGGATTTGGATTGGTTTCTTTATCGCCTTTGCCGTTAAGGTTCCGATGTGGCCGCTGCACACTTGGTTGCCGGATGCGCATACCGAAGCGCCGACAGCCGGTTCGGTGATTCTGGCGGGTATCCTGTTGAAAATGGGGGCGTACGGTTTTCTGCGCTTCTCGTTACCGATTTGCCCCGATGCATCGCAATATTTCGTGCCGCTGATGGTCGTGCTCAGCCTTATTGCGGTGGTCTATATTTCACTGGTGGCGATGATGCAGTCGGATATGAAGCGGCTGATTGCCTATTCGTCGATTGCGCATATGGGTTTTGTCACCTTGGGTACGTTCATGTTTACCCAGCAGGCGCTGGAAGGTGCGATTTTTGGAATGATTAGCCACGGTTTTGTTGCGGCGGCGTTATTCCTTTGCGTGGGTGTGCTCTATGATCGCATGCATACACGTGAAATTGGCGCTTATGGCGGTGTGGTGAATGTCATGCCGAAATTTGCTGCGGTGATGATGTTGTTTTGCATGGCCAATGTGGCGTTGCCGGGTGCGAGTGCTTTTATTGCTGAAATCATGGTCTTGGCGGGTACCTTCTCAGCCGATCAGTTGTATGAAATGGTGATTTCCAGCAAATGGGTGGCTGTTGCTGCGGCAACGAGTGTGGTGCTTTCGGCTTGTTATACGCTGTGGATGTATAAACGTGTGGTATTTGGCGATCTGGTCAAACCGGAGGTTAAGGCAATGCCGGACATGAGCTGGCGCGAACTCGGTTTTTTTGCGCCGCTGATGGTTCTGGTTCTCTGGCTGGGCTTGTACCCGATGCCGGTGTTGAATGTGATCCACGTTTCGGTGGCCAATCTGGTTGAGCAGGCGACATCAACAAAACTGCACGCTGCACATGCGCTGGCTCAAGCTGAAATGCTGCAGCAGACCGTGTTGAGGTAAATGCGATGAATCCTGTGAATATTAACATGCCTGTCATTGCGCCGCTGATTCCTGAAATGTTCGTCGCGGTGATGGCGATGGTGATTTTGATTGGGGATTTATTTCTGGCCAAAGAACATAAAGTCTGGAGCGGTTATCTGGCCATCCTGACTTGCGTTGTTGCCGGTTTTCTGACCTTTAGTATGAGTCCGTCCCACGCGGTGACGGCTTTTTACGGCCTATTTGTGCTTGATCCGTTTGCCTCCTATGCAAAGCTGCTGATTTATGCCGGTACGGCGCTGGCGATTATTCTGTCGCTTGATTACATCAAGGATGAATTCGGGGTGGGTGAATACTATTCGCTGATGTTGTTCGGCATGTTGGGCATGATGATTATTGTATCGTCGCCGAATTTCGTAACCATGTATCTCGGTTTGGAGCTGATGGCATTGTGTACTTACGTGCTGGTTGGATTCCAGCGTGATGTGTTGCGTTCCTCCGAAGCGGCACTGAAATATTTTATTCTCGGTTCGCTGGCGACAGGTATCCTGCTTTACGGCATTAGCTTTCTGTATGGGGTGACCGGCAGCTTTGATTTCGCAAGTGTCGGTGCGGGCATTGCGCATAGTGGCAGTAGCGGGCGTTTGGCTGTGTTGCTCGGCATGGTATTGGTGATTGCAGGATTGGCATTTAAAGTTTCAATTGCACCGTTCCATATGTGGACACCGGATGCCTACGAAGGTGCGCCGACACCGGTTACCGCCTATATGTCGGTGGCTCCGAAAGTGGCGGGTTTGGTGATTCTCATTCGCGTATTGGTGGATGTAATGCCTTCATTGCATGTTGAGTATGTGACGATTTTCACTTGGTTGGCCGTGCTGACGATGGCTGTCGGAAACTTGGCCGCAATTGCGCAGCGCAATATCAAACGCATGCTGGCCTATTCGACCATCGGGCACGTTGGTTTTGTGATGCTTGGCATTATTGCCGGCAATGCCGATGGTTATGCCGGTGTGCTGGTCTATATGACGATTTACCTGTTCATGAATATGGGTGCGTTTGCGGTGATTGTGCTGATGCGTCGCGATGGTATTCAGGGTGAGTTGCTGGATGATTTCGCCGGTCTATCCAAAGTCCACCCGGGTTATGCGCTGGCGATGGGGCTTTATTTGTTCTCCTTGGCCGGTATTCCGTTCCTTGGCGGTTTCTGGGGCAAGTATGTGGTGTTTATGGCCGCTATTGAGACCGGGCACTTGTATCTGGCGATCACAGCCTTGCTGTTTTCCGTTGTCGGCGCATTTTATTACATCCGCGTCGTCAAATATATCTATTTCGACGACACGCGGGTTGAATTTAACTTCGTAGAAAACCGCCTGATGCAGGCAACGGTAGCCGTGACTGCTATTGCCGTGGTCGGCTTGGGGCTTTACCCGGGCCCGTTAATCAATATCTGCAAAGCAGCACTCGGTGGAATCATCTAGTTTTCAAATGCGCCCGTAGCTCAGCTGGATAGAGTATCAGGCTTCGAACCTGAGTGCCGGGGGTTCGAATCCCTCCGGGCGCACCATTTAAGATTGGCTTTTTCCAACCATATGCGCGGATCGTTTCATTAAGAGTCGCTGCTGTGGAAGAGAAGACTTGCCAAGCGGGTCGATTCTGAGTAGAAATCGCGCCCTTTTGAGATTTAACGGGAGTACGTAACATGAAAGCTGACATTCATCCAGAATATATCACCGCAAAGGTATCTTGCTCTTGCGGCAACACCTTCGAGACGCGCTCGACAGTGGGCGATATTCATGTCGAAGTGTGTTCATCCTGCCATCCGTTTTATACGGGCAAGCAGAAGATTATGGATACTGAGGGTCGCGTTGAACGCTTCTACCGTAAATACGGTAAGAAGGCTGCAAGCGAAACCGCAAGCTGAATTAACAGGATTGGAGTAAATTATGTATGCAGTAATACAGACTGGCGGCAAACAGTACCGCGTGCAGGAAGGCGATGTGTTGCGCGTGGCCAAATTGGCCGAGCAAGCTGGCAAAAAGGTCAGTTTTGATAATGTTCTGATGCTTGGCGAAGGCGATGCGATTAAGTTTAGCGGTGATGCAGCTAAAGCCAGCGTCGCTGCTGAGGTGATTGAGCACGGGCGGGACAAGAAGGTGGAAATCTTCAAAAAACGCCGTCGCAAGCATTCACAGAAGACGCAGGGTCATCGTCAGGACTATACAGCGGTGCGAATTACCAAGATTGGCGCAGCAAAAGCTGTTGCTGCGAAAAAAGCTGTAGCAAAGAAGGATGCGGCTGAAAAGCCTGTGGCCAAGACCGCCGCAGTGAAAAAAGAAGCTGCTGCCGAGGCCATGTCCAAACCAGCGGCTAAAAAACCAGCAGCCAAGAAAACCGGCGCCAAGAGCGATAAGGAGTAAGGCATGGCACATAAAAAGGCAGGCGGTTCATCCCGCAACGGACGCGATTCAAATTCCAAACGCCTTGGCGTGAAGAAGTACGGCGGCGAAGTTGTGCTGGCTGGCAATATTCTGGTTCGTCAGCGTGGCACAAAGATTCGCCCGGGAAACAATGTCGGTTGCGGCAAGGATTTCACGCTGTTTGCGCTATCCGAGGGTAAAGTGGAGTATTTTAAGAAGGCCGGACGCACCACTGTGCGCGTGGTTGCCTGATTAAGCTGCGAAGCGAATTCCAAGGGCGCGAGTTTTCGCGCCCTTTTTTTATGCCTGCGTTTTATGCATATTGGCGTGAGTGAGGTAGAGTGACGAGATGCGTTTTATTGATGAAGTAAGTGTTGAAGTGCGAGCGGGCAAAGGCGGTGCGGGTTGCGTCTCGTTCCGGCGTGAAAAATACATTCCCAAAGGCGGGCCGGACGGTGGTAACGGTGGCCGTGGCGGGCATGTGATGCTGGTTGCCAGCACACGCAAGAATACCTTGCAGGAGTTGTACCTGAAAAAGCATCTGTTCGCCAAAAATGGACAACCCGGCATGGGTAAGGACAAACACGGAAAAAATGGCATGGACATTATCGTCGAAGTGCCGATTGGTACGATGGTACGTAATGAAGAAGGCGATTTGCTTGTCGATTTAAAGTCGGCTGGCGAGGAATATGTGTTGGCACGTGGCGGTCAGGGCGGGCTTGGTAACGCGACCTTCAAAACCAGCACCAATCGCGCACCACGTTATGCGCAGCCCGGTGAAGAGGGTGAAGAAGGACGGCGGGTGATGGAATTGCGGGTGATGGCCGATGTCGGGCTGGTTGGTTTACCGAATGCCGGAAAATCGACGCTGTTGGCGCGTATTTCAAATGCCCATCCGAAAATCGCCGATTATCCTTTCACAACGCTGAAACCGATGCTTGGTGAGGTATTTACCGAGGATGCCGATGCTTTTGTGGTTGCCGATATTCCCGGCCTGATTGAAGGTGCGCATGAGGGAAAAGGGCTTGGTTTCCGCTTTTTGCGGCATGTCGAGCGTACCAAGGTGCTGCTTCATCTGGTGGATGCGGCAAGCGTTAGCGGTGTTGATATTGGTCCGCAGTTGGCCGAGGTGGAAGAAGAATTAAAGGGTTATGGTGATTCAGTTTGGGCCAAGCCGAGGCTGCTGGTGATTAACAAGGTTGACGCGCTGGATGAGGAGATGCGCCAGGCGGTGGTTGCGGAATTGCAGGCTCACGACGTGTGGAAGCATTTGCCGCTATTCATGATTTCAGCGGTGACGGGCGAAGGTGTACAACGTTTGTTGTATGCCACTTATGGAGAAGTGAAAAAGATGCGCGAGGCAGAGGAACAAGCGGGATGATACGCACGCGGCAGGATATTGGCCGTGCACAACGCATTGTGGTCAAAATCGGCAGTTCGCTGCTGGCCGATGCCGAACACACCACGGTAGCTGGCGCGGTCGCAGAAAACGGCGGCGTACAGATGCAAAGAGTGCAACGATTTGCCAATGAAATGGCAGCGTTGCATGCGCGTGGTTTGCAAGTTGTGCTGGTTTCATCGGGTGCGGTTGCGCTTGGCTGCGTGCACCTCGGCTGGATCGGGCGCGATTTATCTGTGCATGAAAAGCAGGCGGCGGCGGCGATTGGTCAGCCGGCACTGATGCATGCGTGGAAGCAGGCATTTGCAGCGCAGGGCATCGGCGTGGCGCAAATGCTGTTGACTGCCGATGATTTGCGTCATCGCAGACGTTATCTTAATGCCAGTAATACCAGTGAAACGCTTTTTGCTGCCGGTGTGATACCGATTGTTAACGAAAACGATACGGTGGTGGTGCAGGAAATTAAATT
Source organism: Zetaproteobacteria bacterium (assembly GCA_003233235.1). GTDB lineage: Bacteria > Pseudomonadota > Zetaproteobacteria > Mariprofundales > Mariprofundaceae > UBA1543. Next base: position 12,193 of record QILF01000106.1, on the reverse strand, counting down.
TGGTGATAACGACAACCTCGGCGCGCTGGTCAGCCTGCTGGTCGATGCCGATTTGTTGATTATTATGACCGATGTCGATGGTTTATACGATGCCAATCCATTCGTCTCGGCTGATGCACGGCGAATCGGGACTGTCGCGTCAATCACGCCGAAAATTATGGCCATGGCAGGTGATGCAGGCAGTACCTTCGGCACGGGCGGCATGAGCAGCAAATTACGCGCGGCGCAGATTGCTATTCGCAGCGGCGTGGCTACAGCCATTATCGGTGGTGATAGTGAAGGTTCGTTGGCGGCATTGCTTGCCGGTGAGGATACCGGCACGCTGTTTGCCTGTGGCGCTGATCGGCAGACACGCCGCCAGCACTGGATTGCCGAGGTGCTGCATAGCGCGGGACAGCTGGTGATTGATGACGGTGCGGCGCGTGCTTTGTGTGCTAAAGGTGCGAGCCTGCTACCGGTTGGCGTGTGCGCGGTGGGTGGTGCGTTCGACAAGGGCGAGTGCGTTGAAATCCTCTGCGGCGGACAGGTGATTGCGCGCGGCTTGTGCAATTACAGCGCGGCGGAGATGCGCCAGCTTATCGGTGTATCCAGCGATGACATTGAAAAAGTGCTCGGCTATCGTGATTTTTCTTCGATTGTACATCGCGATAATCTGGTGTTGCTGGGTGATGCAAAGGAAGGTGAAGGATGACAACGGAACATATAGCGAAGGATATGATGCAAATGCTCGGCAGGCAGGCGAAAGCGGCGGCGGCGGCGATGCGCATGGCGGATACAGGCAGCAAGAATACCGCGTTGAAACTGGCTGCGGGTATGTTGCGCCGCGAACAGGATGAAATCATCGCTGCGAACGCCAAGGATATGCAGGCAGGCCGCGAATCCGGTCTTGATGCCGCCATGCTTGATCGACTGGCCTTGAATGAACAACGTGTCGAGGGCATGGCTGAAGGTTTGGAGCAGATTGCTCAGCTTGCCGACCCGGTTGGTGAAATCAGCAATCTGAGTTATCGCCCTTCCGGTATTCAGGTCGGCCATATGCGCGTACCTATCGGGGTCATCGGCATGATTTACGAATCACGTCCGAATGTGACCGCCGATGCGGCCGGTCTGTGTCTGAAATCGGGTAATGCGGTCATTCTACGCGGTGGTTCCGAGGCGATTTATTCCAATCGTGCCATTGCCGCCTGTTTGCGGCGGGCACTGGCGGATGCGGGTCTGGAGCAGAATGCGGTGCAGTTGGTTGATAACACGAATCGGGCGCTGGTTGGCGAATTGATTCGTGCCGATGAATTTGTCGATGTGATTATTCCGCGCGGTGGTCGTTCGCTGATTGAGCGTATTGCCAACGAGGCGCGTGTACCGGTGATTAAGCATTTGGACGGTATTTGTCATGTTTATGTGGATGCGACTGCAGATTTGACGATGGCTAAGGCGATTGCCGTTAACGCCAAAATGCATCGCACCGGTGTGTGCAACGCGATGGAAACGCTGCTTGTGCATGCGGCGGTTGCCGAAGTATTTGTACCGATGGTGGTTGCTGCGCTACGTGAAGCTGGCGCGACGGTGCGCGGTTGTCCGCGCAGTTGTGCATTGGATAAAAGCATCGAAGTGGCAAGCGATGCTGATTGGGATACCGAGTATCTGGATGCTATTTTGTCGTTGCGTATCGTGGATGATCTGGATGCAGCCATTGCGCATATCGCTAGGCACGCTTCGGGGCATACGGAGAGCATTATCAGCGAGGATTATTCCGCCGGGCAGCGCTTCTTGCGCGAGGTTGATTCCGCGTCGGTGATGTGGAATGTCAGTACCCGTTTTGCCGATGGTTTTGAATACGGATTGGGTGCTGAAATTGGTATTTCGACCGATCGGTTGCATGTGCGCGGGCCGGTTGGTTTGCAAGGTTTAACCACGCAGAAATGGATTGTGCTGGGGCATGGTGAAATCAGGACGTAATTTCATCATCGCGGTGCAAACGAGGGCTAAAAAGGCATGAAAAAGAAGCGTGTTGGGCTGTTTGGCGGTAGTTTTGACCCACCGCATGTCGGCCATCAGGCGCTGGTTTATGCTGCTCTGGACGCGCTGGGTCTGGATGCCGTGTATGTGATTCCGGTTGGTGTGCCTGTGCATCGCAGTCTTTCCGGGCAGACGACAGCAGTGCAGCGGCTTGATTGGATGCGGCGGATATTTAGCCAAGATTCACGTATTGAGGTGCTTGATTGGGAGGTGGCAAGCAGTATGCCAACGCCCAGTATCGCCACTTTGCGGCGCTTTGTATGCGAATATCCGCAGACGCATCCGGTTTTGTTGCTTGGTGCGGATGCGTTTGCCGGCATGGACGGCTGGGTTGAATATCTGGAGCATGCGCGTTTGTGCGATGTTGCGGTGTTTGCACGTGCCGGAAGTGCGCCGGTTTCGGCTGCGGCTGTATTTAAGCCGGTGGCGCTGGATCACTGGCAGAATTTGCTCGGAGAACGGACGGAAACCGGCTTTTGTGTGCAGGCGGAAACGGCACTTCCCGATATTTCGGCGACGGATATACGCCAGCGTGCGCAATCAGGGAAAAGTCTGGAAGGTCGGGTTCCGGAATGCGTGCGATTAGAGATTGAACAGGCTTATGCCTGAGGAGAAACAGAGTGTCAGGAGTGAATGTGGATAATTCGATTGATGCGATGAGCCGCGATGTGGTGCAGGCCATTGAAGATAAAAAAGGCAGCGATACGCTGGTCATTCATGTCGAGGGGCGTTGTTCGGTTGCGGATCGTTTTGTGATTGCATCCGGGCGCAATGGCCGCCAGTTGGTGGCGATGGCGCAGGCGGTGGCTGAAGTGGCGCATCGTTACGGTTTGCCGGGTAAAATCGAAGGCCGTGAGGCTGCCGAATGGCTGCTCATCGACCTTGGAGATGTGATTGTACATCTGTTTCTGCCGAATGTGCGCGATTCTTTCCAGTTGGAACGCTTGTGGGCGTTGCCGACGGAATCTGGAGAAGCAGAAAGCTAACCGTGAAGCTGCGTTTGATTGGCGTTGGCCGGGGAGCGCCTGAACTGGCGGATTTCGAGGCACGTTTTATCAAGCGTTTGGATGCATTTGCGCCATGTTCGCTGATTGAATTGCCGGATGGACGGGGCAAACAGAGTTCGCAGCGAAAACAGCAGGAGGCGAAGTCGATTCTGGATAAAGCGGAAAAGGGTTTTGTGTTGTTTGACGAGCATGGCAAGTCATCGACAAGCACGCAATGGGCCGAATGGTTTGCCCGTCAGCAGGGTGATGCGCAAGTGGATTTTGTGATTGGCGGTGCGGATGGCGTGGATGCATCCGTGCGTGTCGCCGCTGCCGAAATATGGAGCTTTTCACGCCTGACTTTACCGCATCAACTGGTGCGTGTTTTAGCTCTGGAACAATTTTATCGCGCTTTTACTATCATGCGCGGTCATCCTTACCACCGTCCCTGATGCGGTTTTTTCTGCTGTGTTTATTGCTGTTGTTCCTGTTGCCGCAGCCGCTACGGGCTGCCGACAGCAAAATTGAGTTGCAGCAAATTCAAAAGCAGCGTGCCGAATTAAGCCAGCTTCGCAGACAACTGGAAGCCAAGCTTGGCAAATTGGGCCGTAGTCTGAAAAAAATCGACAGCGCACTGGTTTCGGCGAGTGCCGAGGCGCGTCGTGCGCAGGCGGGTGTGCGTCGTGCTGATCAACGGCTTGCCGAATTACGGCGGCAGGAGAAAGCGTTGCAGCAGCGCATTAGACATTTGAAATTGCAGATGCGTCGCGAGGCTGCACTGGCCTACCGGCAGGCGGATCGTCCGGCGATTTGGCTGGATATGTTTTTTGATACACAGGTGGCGGATATTCCGCATCGCCAGTATCTGTTGGCCCGGCTGGTGCAGCACCAACAGCGGGATCGCGCAGCTATTTTAGAAAATATGACGGCATTGCGCGATACGCGGCAGATGTTGCAGGCGCAACGCAGCGAATTGGATAAACTGCGCAAGCTTAAAGTGGCACGACAGCTGGATTTGCGTAAAGCTCGCGGTGAAAAGCAGGCCTTGTGGCGCAAGGTGCGGCAGGATGCAGACCTGAAAAAGAAACGTGATATCCAACTGGCGAGACAGGAAGCGGCGCTCAGAAAATTACTCAAGGGACTGGGTTCGACGCTCATCGCTTCAGAGAAACTGGTTGAGGATGACTGGAAACCGATGCGCAAGCAGAAGGGGTATCTTGCATGGCCATTGAAGGGACGTGTTGTTGCTAATTTCCATTCGCGTCCGGCACCGGGACGGCCTAGACTTTCGGGCGTTCAGCTTGCACCTCGCAAGAGCGGCGTGCAGGTTAAGGCGATTGCTGCCGGACAGGTGCGTTATGCCGATTGGTTCGGTGGTTACGGCCTGATGATGATTGTCGATCATGGTGATGGCTTGATGACGGTATATGCGCATAATGACGCGCTGTACAAACAAATCGGCGATTGGGTGGCTGAAGGTGATACATTGGCCGATGCTGGCAGTACTGGCTGGGTACGTGATACACGTTTGTATTTCGAGGTGCGCGATGCCGGTAAGGCGGTGAATCCGCGCAAGTGGTGTGCCAGGAAAGCGCTGAACAAACCATGATTCGTGCTGTTGCATGTAAAATGAACGATTTTCGCGTTAAAGATTTGAGCCATAGCGGTGCTATGGATTGCAATCTTTGCCTTGAACTCGCTCATTTTTCATTGCAGCCTCTTCAAATCAGCTTTATTCAGCACTTACCTAGGAAAAGTTGAATAAAATTAAATTGTTAGCGTAAATATAGAATATAAGGTGGAACGATGAAGGCGATGTTGCGTAAATCCGGATTGATTATTTTTGTAGCACTGTTTGTGGGCGTTGGTTTGGCTTGGTGGCAGGCGGGTTCCAGTCAGGCGCAGGCCGCCGCCGCTGCTGCTAACTACGAACAATTGCAGAAATTTTCCAAAATTATGGAAATGGTGCGTCGTTCTTACGTCAAGGAAGTGTCGGATGAAGAGCTTATCGACGGTGCGCTGAGCGGTATGCTAAGCAGTCTCGACCCGCATTCGGTTTATCTCGATAAGGAGATGTACAAGCAGATGCAGGTCGATACAAGCGGTAAATTCGGCGGTCTCGGCATTGAGATTGCCAAAGCCGATGGCGGGATTCGGATTGTTACGCCAATTGAGGATACGCCCGCTTATCATGCCGGTGTGCATGCTGGTGATATTATCATCAAAATCGACGATTTACTGACCCGCGACATGTCACTACCCGAGGCTGTTAAATTGATGCGCGGCAAGCCGAAAACGGCAATTGTGCTGACCATTTTCCGACAGGGTGAGGCGCAGCCGCTGAAGATTCGTATTGTCCGTGCCATCATCAAGGTGAAGTCGGTGAAACATGATTTTGTGGCTCCCGGTTATGCTTATATGCGCATTACCCAGTTTCAGGAGCGTACGGCGGAGTTGCTGAAAAAGGATATTATCGAACTGAAGAAGAAAGCTGGCGGTCAGTTATATGGCGCAGTTCTTGATTTGCGCAATAATCCCGGTGGTCTGCTTGATCAGGCGGTGGCTGTTTCGGATCTATTTCTTGATCATGGTGGTATTGTCAGCACCAAGTCACGTACCGGGCGAAATCTGTCTTTTAAGGCCAAGGCGGGCGATGTGCTGGATGGTGTTTCGCTGGTGGTGTTGATTAATAACGGCTCGGCTTCGGCTTCCGAAATTGTTGCCGGGGCGTTGAAAGACAATCACCGTGGTGTATTGATTGGTGAGCAGAGTTTCGGCAAGGGTTCGGTACAATCGGTTGTGGGATTACCCGACGGTTCGGCGATTAAATTGACGACGGCACTATATTTTACACCAAGCGGTGGTTCGATTCAGGCCACCGGCATTATTCCGGATGTACTTGTGAAGGCGGTGCGTATTTCAGCTAAGGACGTTGCTAAGGACGCGGAAAAAGAGAAAAAGCGCACCCGTATTTTTGAGCGCGATTTGAAAGGGCATCTAAAAAATGCTGGCAAGAAGAAGGCCAGTGAGCATGTGCGGGGAGAGCCGAGCGAAGCGATGCAGAAGCGTTTGAAGAAGGATGTTGTATTACAACGAGCGGTTGATTTGCTGCGTGGCATGCATGCGATTCAGAGTGTGACTCAGCGCTGAATTTAAGCTGTTTTACGAAATCTGAGTGATGAATTACCGGTCATGTCCGGCATGGATTTATGCGCTGTTGATGGCGCTGGTTTTGCTGCTATTTGTCTTGTTCTGGTTGGGTCGAGACGGAGATAAGCAGGAGAGCGCCAAACCTGATGTGAAAATCTCCGAGTTTAAAATACCCGGGGGCGTGTTTGAAGACAGCGAGCGCATGGCGAGCGTCAAGGTGGTTGAACCCAAGGACAAAGTACAAAAGCCTGCGGTTGTCGAACGGCATGGTATTGCGCTGATTCTTGATGATGTCGGTTACGATTTACCGGCTCTACGGCGGGCGTTGGCTTTTCCGTGGCCGTTGACGATTGCCATCCTTCCCGATGCACCCCATGCTAAAAAAGCGGCGGTTCTGGCGCATGCAGCGGGACATCCGGTGATGTTGCACATGCCGATGGAGCCATTGAGTCAACGCTACCGTGACCAAATGGATGCTTCTTTTATTCGCGTCGGTATGGATCGGGACAAGGTGCGACAGCTGATGCGTGATGCTCTTGTTCGTGTTCCTTTTGTCGAAGGTGTGAATAATCATATGGGTTCGCGTTTGACCGCACTGGAGAAACCGATGCGCTGGGTGATGCAGGTGTGTAGCGAACAGAAGTTGTTTTTTGTCGATTCCCGAACCAGCAATAATTCAGTAGCCGCCCGACTGGCGCGCGAAAGCGGGCTTCGCTGGGGCGCGCGCCGGGTGTTTCTCGACGACAGCATCAAGCCTGAAAAATTGGCTGAATCGTGGCGGTTGGCGCGTGCGCATCTGGCCAAAACAGGTTCCGTGATTGTCATTGCGCATCCACATAAGGAATCGCTTGATTTTCTAGCGCATCTTGGTACTACTGACCAAGCTGTTATAGTGCCGTTAAAACAGCTACTCCGTGTCGCCAAAAAACCAGCCGTTGCCGCGCATTCCGGTGATTCACGGCGATAGTTGTTTGACGCTGACGCATTACCCCGCGACAATGGCGCAAAATCATGCATCAGGAGAGGTCTGAGCTTGTGAAATCAGGTGTAATACATATGCCGTTAAGATGGCTTTGCGTTTGTGCTATTGCTGGCGGTATTGGTTTTGGTGATATGCTTTCGGTGCAGGCCGGTTCGGCGCAGGCCAGTGAAAATGGCAAACGCGCTTTGCAATTGCTAAACAGCGGAAATAATTCTGTGACCCATGGTATGGCACTTGGCGATCTGGCTATTCTGCGGGCGACCAGCGAATTACGCATCGGCGCACCGGATCAGGCTATCTCGACGTTACAGCAGGCGCGCAAGAAGGATAAAGCACTGGCTGACGATCCGTTGGCTGCGGTGATTGAGGCAGAGGCGCATCGACGTTCTGCGCTTTTGGCGGTCGCGCGTGCCGGAGATTATGCGCGTGTGCTGGTTGATGAGAAAAAGCGTTTGCAGGCAGTCGATCTTTCGCCCGGTATGGCCGAGGCCGATCAGCGTTTGCGTGCGTTTATTGATCGTGTGGACGGTGTGTACGGTGAGCCGCTCGATTTGCTGGAATTATCCAGTGCGGTAAAAAGCGTATTTCTGGTTGATAAGGGCCGTTCACGGATGTTTGTTTACGAGCGCGATGCTTCCGGCACATGGCAGCGGATTTCCGACGAATATGTGGTAACCGGTGCGATTGACGGCGACAAATCGAAGGAAGGCGATGAGCGTACGCCGAACGGTGTTTACCGGTTTGTGAAAAAACTGTCCGGTCGCCAGTTGGCTACGCGTTACGGTCCGGTTGCTTTTCCTATTGATTATCCCAATGCCCTGGATCGTTTGCGTCACAAAGACGGTGGCGGTATCTGGATGCACGGGTATGCGGCGGGTGTCGGTCGCCGACCACCGCGTGATACCAAGGGTTGTTTTGCGCTTCCCAATGAACGGTTGCTGGCCATGGCCGGGCATGTGCATTTGGGGCAGAGCTGGGTGGTGGTCGGTGAAAATTTGCCATTTGGTGATGCCAAGGCGCGGTATCCGTTGCGTGACAGTGTGGAAAATGCGCTCAAGGCATGGAGCAGGGATTGGTCGTCGCGTAATTCGGATGCTTATCTGGCGCATTATCATCGAAAATTTCACAGTGAAACGCGTGATTTGGCGGCATGGTCGGCCTACAAACGGCGCGTGAATGCTTCCAAGAGCTTTATTCGTGTCACGCTGGATGATTTTACCCTCATTCGTGTGCCTGATCAGAAGGGTTTTGCCGATGTGGTTGTGGCTGAGTTCAATCAGCATTATCAATCCGATAATTATGCCGATTCAGGCCGCAAACGCTTGTATCTGGTCCGCAATAAGCATAACTCGCCGTGGCGCATCCTGCTTGAGCAGGCGGTCGTTCAGTGATGCATGGCTGATCAGCAGACGCCGCCTGTCGCGGAGGTTAAGGATCACGCAGCCAGACGTGTGCATCAATTGGCCGACGAAAACCGGCAGTTACGTCAATATGTGGCTGAAGTGATGGAACGGCTGCGCGAGAATGAACAGTTGTTTGGCCGTCTTTTCGAACTGGAATCGCAGGTGTTGGCCTCATCCGATCCTGAAGACCTCTGTTTTGCGTTGTTGCGCGGCCTGCGCAGTAATTTTGAACTTGATATGGTGCGCTTCTGGTTTGACCGTTCCAGCTTTATCGGCGGTCGTAATATGGATGCTGTTTCCGAGCGTGATCTGGTGTGGTTGGAAAAAGGTGAAGTCGAGCGTATGGGGTTGAACAGCCAGCATGTCTGGCTGATGGGCTTGAGTGATAAAAAGGGTTTCGACTGGCTGGAGGAACGCGATCATCATCTGGCTTCGATTGCTTTGCTGGTACTCGGCGATTTACAGCGGCCATTTGGTGTCCTCGGTCTGGGCTCGGTTGACGGCGAGCGGTTTCAGCCGGGTAAAAGTGCTGATTTTTTGCAGCATCTGGCACAGGTGATCGGGCTTTCTCTGGAAAATGCCGTATCGCGCGAGCGCTTGGCGCGATTGGCTATTACCGACGCGCTAACCGGTAGTCATAATCGCCGCTTTTTACAACCGCATAGCCATCAGCAGTTATCCAAATGGTTCGGTGAAGGCATTGGCGTGTGTTGCCTGTACATTGATGTGGACGGTTTCAAGGCTATTAATGACCGCTTCGGACACGACGCAGGCGATGATGTGCTCAGCAGGATTGTCAGTGCGATTGCTTGCTCCGCACGCGCGCAGGATCCGCTGATTCGAATGGGCGGCGATGAATTTGCCGTGTTGCTTGCCGGTTGCCCGCCGGACAAAGCAGTAGTCATCGCCGATAAAGTGGTCACGGCATGTGCGAAAATCATGACCCATGATGAAAATGTTTCGGTGAGTATCGGGCTGGCCGCATCGGATGCTACCGAGGACAAGCGGGTGAAGGATTTGATCAACGAGGCGGATCAGGCCATGTATGTCGCTAAAGCTTTGGGCGGCGGGCGTTGTGAAGTTGCTGAACATGCCGGTTAATGCACTATAAGCATCTAATTTATTTCAGAATTCATTTTCGATGCAACTCAAACAAGCCGTTCTCGATTTTTTACGCCAACTTAGCGATGTCCGCTTGGCTTCCGCGCATACTGTGGATGCCTACCGCCGCGATTTAAAAAGCTTTCTTGCCCTGACCGGGGATATACCGCTGGCCGGGGTTAAGCGCCATCATGTGCAGGATTGGATGGTTGCCCAACATAGCGCCGGTATGGCTGCCAGCAGTATTTCACGCCGCCTTTCCGCGTTACGCAGTATGTTTAATACGGCGCTACGCAGTGGCTGGTGCGAGTGCAATCCAACCGACGGTATCGCACCACCCAAACAGCCCAAACGCCTGCCGCGCACCTTGCCGCCAGAGCAGACTGCGGCACTGATGCGGGCTACGACTGCATCCAGTGAGGTGCGTGATATGGCGCTGTTGGCAGTGATGTACGGCTGTGGTTTACGAGTTTCCGAAGCGGTGGGGCTTGATATTTACGATGTCGATTTGCGGGCGGCGGAGATGCGCGTGCATGGCAAAGGCGGCAAGCAGCGGATTGCACCGATGCCCGAGGGGGTATGCCAATTGTTGGGCGAATATTTACAACTGCGTGCGCAGCAGCCGGATGGGACAGGGCAGACTGAGTATGTTGAACAGGCCGTATTTCTGAATCGACGCGGCGGTCGTTTATCGGCGCGTAGCGTACAACGCATGCTCAAAAAGCGGGCGCTGTTTACTGGCGTGGACAGCAGTGTGACACCGCATCGTTTGCGTCATTCGTTTGCCACGCATTTGCTGGCTGGCGGCGTTGATTTACGCACCATTCAGGAGTTGCTCGGCCATGCTTCGCTATCGACGACCGAACGTTATACACATCTGGATATTGATAAGCTTTCCGGCATTTACGATGCCGCGCATCCGCGTGCGCGCAAGCGCTGAATGCGCCTTCGACGGCTAAGGAGACGCTGATCAATTCATGAATTCGCTGTTGCATTAAGAATGCACCAACTCGGCGTTGCAATGTTTCGCAATAGCCAATAGCCGTGCTATTACGTGCACATTGCGCCTTGATTTGGCACATTCTTAATGCAAGCTGCTTTACCCAGAATTAATCAGCACCTCCCTAAAAAACGGGATACATTGCAAAGGCAGTAAACTGGTCTACAATAGTTTAACAATTGCCTGATGTTCTCGTTGGCGATGGGCGTTGATGGTTCCATGAGGAGGTGTGTATGTTTGAGAACAGTCTATTTGAGAACAGTCTATTTCAGAATAATCTATTTCAGAATAACCGGTTTCAAAGTATGCGTTTGATGTCGCTAGCAGCACTTTTTGCGGTGCTGTTCGTTGTGGCCATGCCTGCGGCGCTGGCCGATGGTTATGGTAATCAGGTGGTCGATAAATTTTCACGCGGTTTTGCCAATAGCTTGACCGGTTGGCTGGAATTACCGAAAAACATCGTGAATACCACAAAACAAGACAATATCGGCATGGGTTTGACCGTCGGGTTGGTCAAAGGACTGGCGCACAGCGTAGGTCGCACCGTGGTCGGCGTGTTCGAACTGGTAACGTTCTTTATTCCGAATAAACCCGTTGTGCAGCCGACATATGCATGGGATTTTGATAAGAATACATCTTACAGTTCGCCGTAGTACGGCACATTGTTTGAGAACACAATGGCGGGGCATTGCCCCGTCATTTTTTATTCAGAAGCGGTGATTTCTGTTTCGTTCTTCGTTGGAATGCCTCTGCGTGCCAGTTCGTCGGCACGTTCGTTGCCTTCGTGACCGGCATGGCCTTTCACCCACTGCCATGTTACATGATGGCTGGCATTCAGGGCATCCAGTTGCTGCCATAATTCCTGATTGGATACCGGTTTTTTTGCGGCGTTTTTCCAGCCGTTCTTTTTCCAGCCGTGAATCCATTCGGTGATGCCTTTGATAACATATTTGGAATCGGAATAAATGGTAATCCTGCATGTTTTTTTCAACGCTTTCAGTGCTTCGATAGCGGCTTTGATTTCCATTTGTTGATTGGTGGTGTGCGCCTCGCCGCCACACAACTCTTTTTCGTGTCCACCCACCATGCGCAGCAGCACGCCCCAACCGCCCGGCCCCGGATTTCCGGAGCAGGCACCATCGGTAAATGCTTCGACGACAGGTTTATCGTTCATGGCGGCATTGTGACGGTAAAATGCAGCGAATACCACTTACCGTTGATAAATATTTCTTGACATTGACCCGACGGGGGGGGGTATAGTCTCGCTTGAAATGGATTGAGGGGAGGGGTTTATGTCTAGGCATATTATCCGTACAGGATTATTTCTTATTGTTTTTGCACTGCTGTTTGGGCCGGTGCAGCCATTCACAATGGTATGGACAGGCATCGCTATCGCCGCTGATAATCATGAAAAAACGAATAAAAACGACAGATCTGACGATAGCGAAGATGATCAGGAGCGTGCCAATACCGCTGTCGATAAAAACCATGATATTGATAAACCGGCGGACGAACATTCAACTAAGCATAACGAAGAGACAATAGCAGATGTAAC
>QILF01000139.1 GCA_003233235.1 Zetaproteobacteria bacterium | reverse complement strand
GTGCACGTAATAGCACGGCTATTGCGAAACATTGCAACGCCGGGTTGGTGCATTATAAATGTAAAATGCAAATCCATGAATTGATCAGCACATCCCTAATATGCGGCAGCACGATTTTACCGCTTGTATACCTTATTGAGAATAGGTATCATTCGCAAATGATACGTCTGACTATGCAACGCAAAGCGATTCTTGACCTGATTAACGGTTCGAACCGGCATTGGGATGCCGAGGAGGTCAATCGTGAGCTGGCTGATCGCGGCCATGCTGTCGGCATTGCCACTGTTTATCGTAATTTGACAACGTTGGAAGAGGGCGGGTTAATCACCAGTATCCAATTGTCCGATCGCAAGCGCTACGAACGTGCCGACAAAGTCCATCATGATCATATGATCTGCACCGATTGCGGGGCAATTGATGAGTTTTCGCATCAAAAAATAGAAACATTGCAGGAAGCAGCAGCACGTGAACGCGGCTTTGAAATGAGCGGTCATCAGCTTGTGTTATTCGGACGTTGCGCCCGCTGCGTGGCAACATCAAACAACAGAGGCAAACGATGACTTCCGCACTAATTATTGTATTTCGTGAAATGTTGGAAATGGCGCTGGTACTCGGCGTGTTATTCGCAGCGACCAAAGGTATGGCTGCCAGTCGGCGTTGGATAAATATCGGCGTTGCCATTGGTACGGCGGGAGCGGTGCTGTTCGCTTTGTTCATGGAAGAAATCGAGAGTTCAGCCAGTGGTGACGGTGAATTCATATTTAATGCTGTAGTGCTGGCGATTGCCTCCTTGCTGATTGCCTGGACGGTGATCTGGATGAGTAAACATGGGCGCGAAATGTCTGCAAAAATGCGTCGTATCGGTCAGGCTGTGGTTGATGGAGATTCGCCACGCACTGCACTGGCAGTCGTTGCCGCAGCAGCCGTGATGCGCGAAGGCGGGGAAGCTGTGTTCTTTCTCTACGGTGCAGCACAAACTGCACCGGAAGATGGAACGGCAACACTAATTGGCGCAGGTCTCGGTATACTGCTTGGCATATTGGTCGGTTATGTGATTTATCGGGGTCTGGTGCGTATTCCGTTGCACAATCTTTTCACGGTGATTGGTTGGCTGCTTATTCTTATTGCCGCTGGCATGGCATCGCAAGCGGTCGAGAATCTGGTGACTATTGATATGCTGCCATCGCTTGTCGATCCACTTTGGGATAGTTCTGCGTGGCTGTCGCAATCGAGCATGCTCGGTGAAATGCTGCATGTGATGATAGGCTATAGCGACCAGCCCAGTGGTATGCAGGTGCTGGCATTCGTTGTTACGCTGATTGTGATGGGTTTTATCAACCAGCGTTTGCGACATGCTGATAGCAAGGTGGTTCCACAAAACGGACGTGTTGTCGTCTGATTTTCTTAGCTGTTGTCGGGTTGTTTTAGCCTGTAATTGTGACTAGTGTCCTATCCCGTAGAAGCGCGCACTATCAGCGAGTACTGGCGGGATGTGCGGCAAGGCGCTGAACAACCCATGATTCGTGGCTCTGCATGTAAAATGAACGATTTCTGTGTTAAGAATTTGATCCATAGCGTTGCTATGCCTTGCAAGTGGCTCCTCGAATCAGCTTTATTCAGAGCTTCTCTGGTTATGTTTCCTGCTGAACAGGAATTTTCAGCATTTGTTTTTCGAAAAGGTGAATGATGTCGCTGGAACGGGGAGCAATGGCATCGGCCAGTGTATGCTGATCAAGCACATTCATAAATGCTTTGCGTGCCTGATAGAGCACGTGTTTCAGCGTGCAGGCCGAACTGATCGTGCATTTGTCACTGGGTTTGTCGAAACACTCCAGAAGATTCATATGCGGTTCGGTCTGACGGATAACGGTGCCGATGTTAATGTGCTCTGGAGGAAATGATAAATACATGCCGCCGTTTTTTCCGCGAATGGTGGTTATCCATCCGTTTTGCGAAAGCTGATGAACGACCTTGACCAAATGATTGCGCGAAATGTCGTAGACGCGGGCGATCTCATTTATTGTGGCACGTTTTCCCGGGTTCAGGCCGAGATAAATCAGTACCCGTAAGGAGTAGTCGGTGTATTGTGTGAGTTGCATTCGCTTATGATATATTCATTTGACACCTTTTGTCTATAGCCGTTAAGATGCGCTGACGCATAAGAACGTTTTTGCGATATCTACTAATTTATGGAGGTTCTTTTTATGAGTACTGTATACGAACAACTTGGCGGAGATGCAGCGATCAACGCGGCTGTGGATGTTTTTTACCGCAAGGTGCTGGCAGATCATTATGTAAACCGCTTCTTTGAAGGCGTGGACATGGAAAAGCAGGCTGCCAAGCAGAAAGGTTTCCTGACCATGGTTACCGGCGGTCCGAATAATTATACCGGTAAGGATATGCGCGAAGGTCACAAACATCTGGTTGCGATGGGTTTGAATGATGCGCATGTCGATCATATTCTTTGCCATCTGCGTTCGACGCTGGCTGAACTGGGCGTGGCACAGGATTTGATTGATACCGTGATTAGTGTTGCCGAGAGTACACGCGACGACGTATTGGATCGCTGATATGCATCTGGAGACCTTTATTCCTGTATTTATCCTGTTTGCAGTACTTGGCTTGATATTGCCTTTGGTGCTAACAAATATTGCCGAGAAAGGGCGAAATTTTACGCAAGATTCGGAAGCGGACACAGCCGCACCAGCCAGTGAAGCTACGGTCTATGATCAGATTGGTGGTTCTGCTGCAGTGGATGCTGCGGTGGATATTTTTTACCGCCGCGTTTTGGCCGATGCATATGTGGTTCGTTTTTTTGAAGGTGTGGACATGGAAAAGCAGGCAGTCAAGCAGAAAGCTTTCCTGACCATGGTCATGGGCGGGCCGCATAACTATACAGGTAAGGATATGCGCGAAGGTCATAAACATCTGGTTAAAATGGGCTTGGACGGCACGCACTTCGACCATATTCTGATGCATCTGCGTGCAACGCTTGCCGAGTTGAGTGTTCCAGAGAATCTGATTCAGACCATTATCGGTGTCGCTGAAAGTACCCGCGACGATGTACTGGATCGCTAAGCGAAGGAAATACTGTAGCATGATAAATTCGAGGGGGCCCATGACGGGCCCTTTTGTTTGTTATCAAATTGTTTGTTATCGAATTGTTTGTTATTGCGTTGTTTGCTGTCTGTTTGTTTGACAGAGGAATACTTAACAAGGGGAATAAGCCATGCCCACCATTAATTTTGAAGGTCAGGATTTTGTTTGTGGCGAAGATGAAACGGTTCTTGAGTGCATGACGCGCTCTGGCATGCTGATTCCCTCAT
Organism: Zetaproteobacteria bacterium; assembly: GCA_003233235.1. GTDB lineage: Bacteria > Pseudomonadota > Zetaproteobacteria > Mariprofundales > Mariprofundaceae > UBA1543. Next base: position 16,778 of record QILF01000139.1, on the reverse strand, counting down.
CATGCCAAAGCGGAACGTGCCAGACGTGTGTGATTCGTGCTTTAGAAGGCACTCCGCCGCCGGGATCGCAAAACGGCCTCAAAGATACGCTCAAGCAACAAAATTATTTCCTTGCCTGTATTTGCAAGCCGGAGGAAGACATGACCATCGGTTTATCGTTGGTGTCGCCACGCAATACAGTCAACGTTATTGAGAAGGATGCACTCAACGAAAGCGTGGTGCGTTTACGCTTGGAGAAACCGGATGGTTTTTCTTATAAATCAGGCCAATTTATAAATTTGGTACGTACATCCGATGATTTGACGCGCAGCTACTCGCTGGCCAGTACGCCGGATGACGATTTTCTTGAATTGCATATCAAGCGCGTGCCGGACGGAAAGATGAGCTGCTGGGTGTTCGATACCCTTCAGGTTGCTGATGAGGTGGCGTTTTTTGGTCCGGCAGGTGATTGTTTTTATGTTCCCGGCAAGCCGGATCAACCGCTTTTGCTGGTCGGAACAGGCACGGGACTGGCACCGCTGTACGGCATTCTGCGCGATGTTCTGGTGCAAGGGCATACCGGACCGGTGCATCTTTTTCATGCCAGTTTGGCGGCTCCGGGTTTGTATCTGGAGCAGTCGTTGCGCGATTTCGCAACGCAATACGAACATTTTACTTATACCCCTTGCGTGTTGCACGGTGATACGCCCGAAGGTGGTCAACAGGGTAATATTGCCGATATTCCGGCGCGTGAGCTTGGTTCGTTGAGCGGTTATCGGGTTTTCCTCTGCGGTGATCCGCCCATCGTTAACGCGCTACGTCAGAAGAGCTTTCTGGCAGGTGTTTCGATGCAGGATATTTTCTCCGATCCGTTTGTTTTCGCGGCGCAGGACGGGTAGCTGATTCATCGCGGTTGTGTATCGTTGCTTGCATCATGAAGCGAGAGGGGATAATCTCGCCCGCAACGTATTTTAAACGGGAGGCGAAACCATGCATTTAGAGACTTTTATTCCAGTATTTTTGTTATTCGCAGTTTTGGGGCTGATTCTGCCGGTTGTTCTGTCCGGCATGGCCTTGAAAGGTCGCACCAACGGCTGAGTAGATTTGAACAGGATTAAGCCCGGCGGGAAACTGTCCGGGCTTTTTTTTGCCCTGAATTCTTTTTTCTGAAACGATGTTTGGCTGGAAGTGAGGGCTGAATCGTTTATCATTTACCACAATAATCCAATAATCAATCGTGGAGCGTGCATGAGCATACAGCAACATTTTGCCGGTAGAAATCCGGTTCTGCTTATTGTTATGGATGGTTGGGGCCTCGGTAGCGGCGGTGAGGCGGATGCTATTTCGCAAGCCGAAACGCCTGTGTTTGACCGTTTGTGGCGCGATTTTCCACATACCGAGTTGCTTACCCACGGGCCTTATGTCGGATTGTCTTCAGAAAAAGATTTGGGTGGTTCAGAGGTCGGCCACCTGACCATGGGTGCGGGTCAAATTCTTGACCAGGGGCCGACGCGGATTAACAAAGCGATAAAAGACGGTTCCTTTTACACATCCGAGGCGTTGCAGGCATTGATTGAGCGCTGCCGGGGTGGTGGTTGTTTGCATCTTCTCGGTTTGCTTTCCGATGGTAATATCCATTCCCACTTGTCGCATTTTAGGGCGGTTATTGAGCATGCTTTTGAATCAGGGCTCAAATGTTTGCGCGTGCACGCATTGCTTGATGGTCGCGATGTGCCGATTCAGAGCGCGCAGACATATGTTCGTTTGCTGGAAGAAATATTTGCTTCTATCAATGCTCACGATGGTTTTGATTACGCGTTTGCCTCCGGTGGTGGCCGAGAGAAAATCACCATGGATCGTGATAACGACTGGAGCAAGGTCGCCGAAGGCTGGCGCTTGATGGTACACGGTGAAGGTAAGGCGCGATTCTCGTCCATGCTGGAAGCGATTGAGCATTTCCGTGCCGAATCATCCGGAATGATTGATCAGGATATGCCCGGCTTTGTTATTGTTGATGGTACAGGTGCGCCGCGCGGCGCTATCAATGATGGCGATGCAGTGATTATGATGAATTTTCGTAGTGACCGTGCTGTTGAGATTAGCGAAGCCTTCGAGATGGATGATTTCGCTGGTTTTGAGCGTGGTCGGCGACCGGATGTGCTGTATGCCGGGATGATGGTTTACGACGAGGACAGGAATCTTCCTTCACTGCAATTGATGGGTCCGACCAAAGTGGATTATCCGCTTGGAAAACGTCTTGTGGATATGGGAATTCACCAGTTCCGGCTCACCGAAACCCAAAAATATCCACATGTTACTTTCTTTTTCAACGGCGGTTATCGTGAACCTCTGGATGCCTCGCTGGAAGATTATATCCTGATTCCGTCGGATAAAGGTATATCGTTTGCCGATGCGCCGGAGATGCAGGCAGCGGTGATTGCCGATAAGGCGGTGGCTTTGATTGAGAGTGGTGAATATGGTTTTGGACTGATTAATTTTGCCAACGCTGACATGGTTGGTCATTGCGGCAAACTGGATGCGGCGATACACGCCGTTGAAGCTGTGGATGCTGCTGTCGGAAGCATTGTTGATGCGTTGCAGGCAGCGGGTGGTTGTGCATTGATTACTGCCGATCACGGAAATGCGGAAGAGATGTCTGTGCAGACAGGAGATTCACGGGAGCCTTGCACCCGGCATTCGATTAATCCTGTGCCGTGTATTTTATTCGATGCTGCGTACGACGGGTCTTTTGTTTTGCGTCAGCCTGCTGAAGACGATGATGTGAACGCAACGCCGGGTTTATCGCATATTGCCGCGACAATATTGACCATGCTCGGGCAGGAAACACCGGCTAAGCTGCAACCATCATTGATCGAAGGAAAGATAGGAGGATAACATGAAAAATGGTCGCGTATCCCAACGCGCTGCCGATCAGCGGGCGCTCAGAACTTTCGCTTTGTGGATGGGTTGGGCCATTTCCGCGCTAACTGTCTTTTTGACGCTTTACCGTAAAGCCAATGTTATGAATTTTGTGCAGCATGATTCAACGCGTATTACCTGGATTATTCTCGGCATGTTTGTGTTTGGTGTGGTGGTCAGTTTTGTGCAGGCCATGCGTTTGACCGGTGAATGGTTTCGCGCCTACCGGATTGAAAATATGGTGCGAAACAAAGGAATTTCCGGTGTGACCATGCGCGGCGGGGGGCACATGGTTGACCGTTTTACCGATGCGCTCCACCTGATTGCCGAGCGCAACGGACGCCTCGATATTGAGGCGTTGGTTGATGTTGAATTTTCAGCGCAGCACCGCATGAGTCAATTTGTCGGCATGCTCGGAAATCTGATGATTACCCTCGGCCTGATCGGTACGGTGCTAGGCATGACCATTACCATGAACGGCCTGCATGGTGCGTTAGGTGCGTTGGGTATTGATCAGGAGTTGCTGGTGGATGGTTTGCGCACGGCAATGAGCGGGATGGGTGTGGCTTTTTATACGACGCTGATGGGTTCGGTGCTGGGCGGTGTTCTGTTGCGCGTTTTTTCATGGATTACCGATGCTTCGGTGAACGGCTTACAGGATTTGATGGTGCGTACCTATCTGGTGTATGCCTCAGCCGACCTCGAACCGAGTGATGAACGCGATATTCGGGCGCTGGATGCAAGTGTCGTGCAACTGAATCAGCATATGGAAATGCTGAATCTTGCCATGCGGGCCAGTCGTAAGGAGATGAAGGGTTTGGGCAAGGATGCCGCCGGTATGCATCAGGCGTTGAAAACATTCGCTGAGGATGATCCGGTGCGTAATTTGACAGCCGTGCATGCCCGCTACGCTTTAGGTGTGCGTCCGGGAGTACTTAATCGTATGTTTGCCCGTTTTCGGGACTGATTTTTCGATATGAGAAAACGTTACAATTCATCAGCGGATAATTTTTATGAAATTTTCTCGGATATGGCGCTACTCATGTTGGCGGCGTTTATTTTTCTTTTTGCATTGATTCTAATTAACGCCCAATTGCAGGGTGGTGGCGATTCAGTGCAAAAGACTCATGACGTGGAAAACCTACAGGAACAACTGGCTCAGGCCGAACAGCGAAATCGCCAGTTACAAGAGGAAATGAACGACCTAGCCGGCAAGGGTGTGAAAGAGCAGATGGACAAGATTCTGGCCAGTGTCGGCTTGTCAAAAGGTCAGGGTAAGCGTGATTTTGATGTGTTTATTCAGGGCTTAAAAAGTATTCCGGGTAAAGAATTACACTTGATTGTCGATGCCACCGGTTCGATGCATGGTGTGACCACTTTTTTGGTTCCGGTGTTGCGTGTGATTGCGATTCGTTCGGGCAAACATCTTTCTGCGGTCACGTGGTATGCCGATAGAAAGGTTGGTACGTTTAGCGGCAGCATGGGTGCGATGTTTGATAATCTGATGCAGAAGGCACCGTTTATCGGTGTTGACGAGACGATTGGTTACACTTTCCAAAAAATTGCTAAAGATTCTCCGGTTCCCGATGCTTATATGCTCATTGGTGACGAACCGCCGACGGATACCGTGTATTACCACTCAATCCCGGCTCCGGTATTCACTTTGCCGTTGGGTATGAATGATGCGGACACGATTTTTGCCTACAACGCCATCGCCGAAGGGACCGGCGGCAAGATGCTGAAACTGCAGTTCCACTAGGATATGTTCACATAAAACCCAAACGAATGAGCCTCTTGCAAAAGTCGTGAGCGGCGATTTTCTTCCCCACTCCGGCGCGATTTCATTTGTAATTTCGGCAAATGGAACCACCGTTCACCTCATTCCAACTCAAAATCGCACTCGAAGTGGGATTGCAACTCATCCACCCAGACTTTTGCAAGTGGCTCGAATGGCTAATCTTTTTCCGGCGTATCGGAAATCGCGGCGGCTTCGGTCAGGTGTTGCGGCAGCTCTTTTTTGGTTTTTCCAGCCAGTGTTCCCAATGTCGCAATCTGGCTGATTACATTGCCGGGGCCGGTTTTGATGCGCCCGAGCGCCGTCTCGTACGAATCCTTTGCCTGATCCAGGCGTTTACCGATGTCTTCGAATGACTCCACAAAACTGACCATTTTATCGTGCAATAAACCGGCGCGTTCTGTCAGTTTCTTTACGTTCTCACTCTGTTTTTCATAACGCCAGAGCTGTTCAACCAGTTTCAGCGTTGCGTACAATGTCGAAGGTGTGACCACTGCCACCCGCTTGTCGAAAGCAGCTTCAAAAATGCCCTGATCGGCCTCAATCGCCATCATGTATGCACCCTCAATCGGCACGAACATCAGCACATAATCCGGCGAATGGATATTCGGCAGTTGATCGTAGCGTTTCTCGGAAAGGCTGCGGATATGGTTTTTCAGGCTGTTTACATGCGCTTTAATCGCTTGTTTGCGCTCTTTTGTACCATTGGCAGACAGCGCTCGCTCGTAATCGGTCAGCGAAACCTTGGAATCAATAATAATATGTTTGTCGCCCGGCATACGCACAATCACATCCGGTCGCTGCCGCTTGCCGCCACCGATTTCCGTCGAGTCTTCGCGCAAAAACTCATGCCCTTCGCGTAAACCGGAGGTTTCCAGAATCCGCTCCAGAATCATCTCGCCCCAGTTGCCCTGCGCTTTGCTTTCGCCCTTTAGCGCCTGCGTCAGATTCAACGCATCGGCACTCATTTGCTGATTCAGGTCTTTAAGTTGGCTTAAATGCGCTTTCAACGAGGCGCGCTCCTTACTGTCGTCGGTATGAATTTCATCCACCCGCTTGCGGAAATCGCCCAACTGCTCGCGCATCGGCTTGAGCACTTCATCAAGACTGCTGCGGTTCTTTTCCGAGAAAACCCGCCCCTTTTCCTCGAAAATTTGATTGGCCAACAGTTTGAATTCGTTGCCCAATTTGTTTTTAGCATCATCCAGCAAGGCCAGTTTCTCCACCGCCGCTTTGCGTTCCTCGATCATGCGCGTTTCAAGCTCGGTAATCGTCGATTTGGACTCGGAAAGCTGACGATTTAAAGCATCCAAATTTGCATCTTTCGCACTCAAAACTTGTTTAAGCTCAATTTCCTTATTTTCAGCACTTTTTACCCGCTCCTGCATAGCCGCCTGCGCCACCATTTGCTCCAGCACAACCTTCTTCTGCTTGCGGTCATAAATAAACCACAAAGCAAGAATAAGGATAATTACGCCAATCAGTATTGTTTCAATCGTCATTGTTTATTTCCCGCTATTTGGACTTCTAAATCTCTCATATTACTTTCCGATACTTCTGCCTAGGGCTGCGCGGACTATCCGGGTCTTGCATGACCACAAACCCCGCCTGCAATGCCGGTCGTAAATAATTCTTACGAAATGTCGCCTTATGCGACAAACCGAGAAGCGCCATCATCTCTTGCGCCGAAAGCCAGCCATCGCCCATAACGGAAAGCAGTCTTTCTACTTGGTCGCTTACTTGTGCGCTTACTTGGTCGCTTTGTTCTCTATTCGAGGCATCTTCCACGGTCTGCAAAATCGCTTTAAGCATAAAAATAATAAACACTGTGCTATCTGATGCCGAATCAGCATTACCCAGTGCCTGATAGTAGTCTTGCTGATGAACTTTAATCACACTTTCCAACGGCATATCCATAAACAAGGGCTTCCACTTGGCAAGTATCAATGTTTGCCAAAGCCTGCCCATGCGCCCGTTGCCATCCATAAAAGGATGAATAAATTCAAACTCATAATGAAACACACTGCTTACAACCAGAGGATGGACATCAGCTTGTTGCACCCAATCAAACAGTTCAGCCATCAACCCTGATATTTGATGAGCCGGTGGAGCAACATGCACAACTTCTTTGCCTTTATACACGCCCACAGCCTTATCCCGAAACTGCCCGGCACGGGCAAGTACATCTCCCATCATCAAGCGATGAGCTTCCAATAAATCATCCAGTTTGTATGGATTTAGTGCATCCAACCGATCATAAGCCGCAATCGCACCTTTCACCTCGGCAAGCTCTCGCACCGATGCAAGTACAGGCTTACCATCCAGCACGGCAGACACCTGTTCTTCCGTGAGTGTACTACCTTCAATCTGCAATGTGCCTGTAATCGTTTTTATGCGATTGGCTTTACGAAGCTGCGGCGAAGCATCCAGAAAATCCCGCTGTACAAATCCCACCTGCTCACTGACCGCACTGATTAAACCAATGATTTCGGTGGTGATGGTGAAGGGTGGTTGGTAGGTCATACTACTTCGACTTCACCAATACTTCTTAACAAAGATTCGTATTGCTGCTTATCAATTTCTTTAAGTCTTTTTAGAATCATCTCTGCTGCTGACTTCATTTCTGGGACTTCTATTGGCTCAGCCCCTCTTTCCATCCCTCCTGACAAATGAGATAACTCGTTATTTATTCTGTCAGTTAAAACCGCAGGAATGGCTTCACCATCGAAGAATTTTATCATTTTGTTATAATGGCTGGAGTCATCAGGAAATTTATAATACAGATATATTTCTAGAAATTTTCTAGCGTTATTTCCAAAGCTGTAAAACTTATCATAGTTGCTATCGTCGATAGTATCTATAGTTGAGCAATTATAAATGTGGTGAAACAAGTAATTAAACTCCGTAATATACTCTTTCAAATATTTAGGCATTAACAAAACCGAAGACTTTTGACCATTTCGAAGAACAATAAAATAGCGGCATTCCATTTTTTCACCGCGAGACAGCCTTTTTAAGTACTTTAGAAAATCCAAGCTATGTGTAGAAACAAAAAGTTGCTCAAAGATATTAGCCTTGACGATTTCGGCTTTTAATAAACTATAAATAAAGAAAATATGGTTGCCATCTAAGCTGGAAATAGGATCATCAATCCATATGATGGGTTTAGTGTCTTTTGTTTCAACATCCTTCAATTTTCCCATAAAATAGCAAAAAGCCACCAAACTTCGTTCGCCTTCACTTAGATGGAATGCTTTCTCACCACTTCTCGTCACCTCAAATTTGAAATATTTACCTTGTCCGCCTTCTTCCTGGACTTCCACAGCCTCCAAAGATAAAAAATTATGCCCAAAAAAATTATTCAAATACTCGTTAACCTGTTCAACCCCTTTACTTTCATCTTTCAACAGGGCTTTCTTCGATTCAATGGCTTCTTCTTTTGTAGTGACGTTTTTTCTAATATTTTTATGATCTTTTTCTGCGCCAGATAAGGTATCATCTAGTGTTCTGATTGATTCGAGCTCGTTAAAATAGCCAATAGTCTCTAGGAAGTTATAAACCTCATTCAAACGCAAAGATTGTTTTGCATTGGTTTGTTCAGAATTTAATGAGTTTGTATATTCATTTGAGTCATTTCTGACTGCTTCTAATTCCTCCCCGATTTTATCAATTTCAACCACAACACTTAAAGGTTGCTTATATGCAAAAGGCGATACTAAATTATCAGCTCTTGTTTGAAGTTGGTTAAGCAGCTCATCCAACGAAGATATATAGGTATTTGATTTTTGTTTGTATTTATTTAACAGCTCATTTAATCTAGTGTGAAATTTCGAGTAATAGCTATCTTTATTAGGTTCGAATTCATCTACAATAGCTTCTTTTTCTACATTTATTGCTCCCATCAGAGTTCTTATATCACCCTCTAACTTTTCAGATTCCTCATCAAAATGTTTTTCCAACTCTTTCCAACGCGACTTTTTAATTTTATTATCACAAAAAACACAAATATCGCGTTTATCTTTATGGATTATGCGACCTTCCCTTACCCACTTCTGTAAAGCAGCATCTCTCGCAAGTTCTTCGATTTTATTAGATACACCAATTTCTTTTTCAACCAAATGCTTTGTCTGTTCCGAAAAAGAACTGAATTTCAAAACTGTTCTAGCGAGAGAAGGAATAGCTGGATGCGCCTTTTCATTGAGAAGGGCTTCCTTCTCTTTTTTAATTTCATTGGTTAGAGAGCTATATGTATCAATAGACACTTTATCAATATCTGTTTTTAGCTTGGCAATATTATAGTTTTGGTCACCAAAGCGTTCCGATTGATATTTTATTCCTTGTTTGTGGTCTGTTGCTTTTTTCTTTAGTTTATTATCTAAATTAGCTTTAGCGGTTCTATAATTTGAATCAACTGCACTTAATTTTTTGGTGGCATTTGATAGTTCTAAATATAAAGCAGTTTCATTATCTTCTTTATTTGAACCAAGTTCATCTTTTAGGTTTTTTATTTCAGCTTCTATAACATTGTTATCAGAACCTAATATTGCGAATGAGTTAATACCTTCATCGGGGTTAGAAATAAATTTAAGGTTGTCGCGCACAAAATCCTCATTGAATACGCGTATATTTTTCCCATGCTCACTTAATTCTAATTGAGTAACTTCTGATTGGTCTTCAAATAAGACAGAAAAGCTTGGGTTCTCATATTTATCTGATAACTCACCTGTTTCCATTGCTCTAAATATTCTGGAAAGGGTGGTTTTGCCTGAATAATTTCTGCCATATAGAATATTTATAGACTTAAACTCACAAATATTCCCATCTTTATCTTTAACTTCATTATCCCAATTAAAGTCATTAAAAACGGCTAAATTATTTATGCTATTTATCTTTCTTATCATATTTCCATATCACGAAGCATTAAATTTCAGGGCGTTTGTTCTCAAGCTGCCAGCGGATACACTTCTTTTTCAAGTCGATCAGCCAGCGCAAGGCGGGCGCGTTCGACCTCGTAGTCATCTTGCAAGCCCATCCAAAATTTAACCGATGTGCCGAAATAACGCGCAAATCGCAGGGCTGTATCGGCTGTAACCGCCCGTTTTCCACGTACAATTTCACTGACCCGCATCGGGGAAACGCCGGTTTCTTTAGCCGGTCGGTACTGACTGATGTTCATCGGCTTTAGAAAATCCTCCAGCAAAACCTCACCCGGATGGATATTAGCTAAACGCTCACTCATCACAATCTCCTTCAATGGTAGTCCACAATTTCAACACCTCTTGTATCGCCATCATCCCAGGTGAAACAAATGCGCCACTGATCATTGATGCGGATACTGTGCTGGCCTTGCCGGTTACCCTTCAATGCTTCCAGACGATTTGCAGGTGGAATGCGCAAATCGTCCAGTGTTTCGGCATTGTTCAGCATGCGCAGCTTTCTTCTTGCAACATGCTGCGGATACGCCTTGGGGTCAAGCCTTGTTTTGCGGATACGCCTTGGGGTCAAGCCTTGTTTCGCGCATTTTCATCCTTTCTTAAACTATTCCAAACGTTTAGGTTAAGTCGCCATCGGTGTAATATCATGCTCAATTTCCACTGCTTTTCTAGCCTTGGTAACTTTCAAATCATATGCAATTTGAAGATTTAACCAGAATTCAGGCGTGTTATTAAAAAAACGGGCTAATCGAAGTGCTGTATCGACGCTTACGCCGCGTTTTTCTCTCACGACATCATTGATGCACGGTGCAGGCACACGCAAACGTATCGCTAGGGCATTGGCGGACATCTCCAACGGCGCAAAAAACGCCTCACGCAAAATCTCACCCGGATGAATAGGCCGCATACCGTTCTTGATCATCGCTTCAAATTCCGATAAAAATTCTCATGCGCGCCAACACCCAGCAATTCTATAATCAATCTTCCCGCATCAAAGCTGTATGCGAGAAGTGCTTGCTGCTTAAGCATATTGAATTTATACACGCGTAGATAATCAAGATCACCTCGTTTCTGAGTACCTAGCAAAGGATCATCAGTGATTCTTTGCACAGCCGTATCCAAATCTTTTTTCTGATTTGGCTTAAGCTTTTTCAATTGTCTTGTGAAACGAGGGGTTTGTAAGACCTGCATGATTAACCGAACGTATAAGGTTCAAGTTTTCCTTGCTTGGCTTCCTCATGGGATAACATCAATTCACGAATAAACTCAAGTGGCAAATCTGGATTCTCTTCGGCGATTTTACCCAATCTTGCCCAATGCTCAATTTGTTTGGGTGGCGTGCGATGTTCGGCTTTGGCATAAAGTTTCGCATCACTCACTAATTTATCTGAAAGTTTGATTGCAACTGCCATGAGATACTCCTTTCATTACACTAAGAAGCATAATATAGCCAAAAGGTTTCTTTATGCAACCTTAAGAGCGCAAATGTCAGTTTATGTGCTAGGCTAAAAAAACACCATTTCGGTGTCGTTCCAAAAAAACTTTATCGGGAACAAAGCGCTCTGGAAGCGTTATCTTCTGCCCATCCAACGGCAAAAAAAACTTACGCACAAATTCTTCGTTACGCTGCACCAAATCTTTTGAAAGTATCACGCGAAAATCATCATCCAATGAAATCAATCCGCAATCAAACGCCTTGTCGTGCAACGCTGACAAACACAGCCCATTGCGAGGATTAAGGCGATTTTTCCGGTCTTTGCTCCACGGTACGATATGACTTGCGATCAGTAGTTTCGGCTCCGACAGTCCAGACATGCAGCAGCGGCTATGGTAGCTGTTCAATACAGATCGACGAAAAAAATTCTGCCGGACACGTTGCTCAGTAAGCACTTGCTTTGTTTCACCCGTGAAATTCTCAAGCCTCTCCAAGGCATCATTGATTTGCGTCGGTTTAGATGGCAATCCATGCTTGATTCGAAGCTGTTCGTAAATATGTAGACCCTCTGTAGTCAACCTTTCCCAATCGGCATGGAATTCGTCCCAAATCTCTTGATCAAGCATTGATGCATTTCCTAACCCTTTACGTCCAGAACTGGTGATCGCAGGATCAAGACTGGCGATATTACAAAGCTTCATGGCCAAAGCAGAAGGCGTACGCCCAATCAAACCCGAAAGTTCAATAATTTCTTTATTGCCCTTGTGTAAATTTCCAAATGGAAGTTGGCAATACAAGTTAAAAGCAAGCTTAAGTTGTCCCTTTGTCCAGCGATTTTGTGTCATATAATCAAGCACAAGGAAATATTGGCTATAACTAAGATATAGATACCACTTTACGCCTGCAACAATCCGGCAACTGCAACCAGCGCCTCTTTCAATTTCGCAGGCTCTGTACCACCGGCCATGGCCATATCGGGCTTGCCTCCGCCTTTTCCTCCACAAAGCTGGGCAACTTCGCGGACGATATTTCCGGCGTGGAATGCATCGGTTAAATCTTTGGTGACGCCTGCAACCAGTTGTACTTTTTCACCTTTGATCTGACCGAACACAATTACCCCGGATTTCAGTTTGCCTTTGGCTTTGTCCATAAAATCGCGCATATCGGCGACATCTTTCACTTCGGCAGTGAGCAGTTTGATGGTTTGTCCATTGGCGTTCACATCCACCGCCGTGCCGATTAAATCATCCAAAATTCCGGTTGAGGCTTTGGCTTTGAGCGAAGTCAGCTCTTTTTCGGTCTCTTTCAGCTTGGCTTGTAACGTCGCCACGGCTTCCGCAGCTTCGAACGGACGCGTTTTCACCTGTCCGGCAATCTCATTCAGTGTATCCGCATCGGCCACAAAACCACGATACGCCGCTTCCCCCGTCGTCGCTTCGATTCGCCGCACACCGGCAGCGATTCCTGTCTCGGAAAGAATGCGGAACGGGCCGATGTCGCCGGTTCGTGACACATGCGTACCGCCGCAAAGCTCGGTGGAAAAACCAGCCGAAACCACGCGTACTTCATCGCCGTATTTCTCGCCGAAAAGCGCCATCGCACCGGAGGCAATCGCTTCGTCCTGGCTCATGATATTCGTACCCACCACATCGTTCGCCCAGATTGCGGCATTCACTTTAGCCTCGATTTTAGCTCTGTCTTCTGCCGAAATCGGCTGATGATGCGAAAAGTCAAAGCGCAAACGCTCGGCATTGACCAGCGAACCGGCCTGCTTCACATGCTCGCCCAACACCTCGCGCAATACCGCATGCATTAAATGGGTGGCGGTGTGATTACGGCGAATGGCATTCCGTCTTGCATCGTCCACCGAGAAATGCGCGGTTCCGCTGCTGCTGATTGTGCCTTTGCTAACGGTTCCAACATGCACAAACAGGTCGGAAAGCAGTTTTTTGGTATCGGTCACGGTGAAAATAGCATCACCGACGCTAATCACACCGGTATCACCCACCTGACCGCCGGATTCGCCGTAAAATGGCGTCTGATTGGCAATCAGCCAGCCCTTTTCGCCTTCGTTCAGGGTTTCCACTGTATTTTCATCCTGAATCAGACCGGTGATTACACCTTCGGCGCTTAATGTCGAATAACCGAGGAATTCAGTCGGGCCGTGCCGCTCGCGCAACTCGAACAGCGCCTTGGGAATCGCCGCTTCGCCGCTGCCACTCCACGCGGCGCGTGCGCGCTGGCGCTGCTCTTCCATGCAGGTCTCAAAACCGGCCATATCCAGATGAATATCCTGACCCTTGAGAATGTCTGCGGTTAAATCGGTCGGGAATCCGAAGGTGTCGTACAATGTGAACAACGTCTTGCCGGGTATCGTGCCGCCCGAACCTGCCGCATCCACGGCCTGCTCGACCAGTTTCAAACCCTTATCCAGCGTTTTGATAAAACGTTCTTCTTCGATGCGAATCACCTGTTCAATATTGACCTGCGCTTCCGCCAATTCGCGGAAATGCCCGCCCATTTCGCGCACCAGGGCGTCTACCAGTTTATAAATAAATGCTTCCTGCATGCTCAGCAAACGTCCGTGCCGACAAGCGCGGCGCAAAATCCGCCGCAATACAAAACCGCGCCCTTCATTCGAAGGCAATACCCCGTCGGCCATCAAAAAAGACACCGAACGCAGATGATCGGCAAGCACGCGCAGACTCACATCCTGTTCGTCGTTTTCGCCGAATGTTATCCCTGTCACATCGCAAGCGGCGGCGATTAAATTGCGGAACAAATCAATGCTGTAATTGTCGTGCGTGCCTTGCATCACTGCCGCCATACGCTCCAGCCCCATGCCGGTATCGACGCTCGGTTTGGGTAGCGGATTCAGTGTGCCTTCAACATCGCGGTCATACTGCATGAACACCAGATTCCAGATTTCGACAAAACGATCGCCGTCTTCTTCCGGTGTACCCGGCGGGCCACCGGCAATATGCGCGCCGTGATCGAAAAAAATCTCCGAACACGGGCCGCACGGGCCGGTATCACCCATCGACCAGAAATTATCCTTGGCGCCGATGCGGGCGATTTTGTCTTGCGAAACTCCGATGTCTTTCGTCCAAATATCGTAAGCCTCGTCGTCGTCCTTAAACACTGTAACAAACAGCCGTGCCGGATCGACGTGCATCTCGATGGTGAGGAATTCCCACGCATAGGCAATCGCTTCTTTTTTGAAATAATCACCAAACGAAAAATTGCCCAGCATTTCAAAGAAGGTGTGATGGCGTGAGGTATGCCCGACATTTTCCAGATCATTGTGTTTGCCGCCTGCGCGTACACATTTCTGGCTGCTGGCTGCGGTCGTATAATCGCGCGATTCGTTGCCGAGGAATACATTTTTGAACTGCACCATACCGGCATTGGTAAACATCAGCGTCGGATCGCCATGCGGAACCAGCGAACTTGAGGCGACAACAGCATGCCCTTTGCCCGAAAAATAATTGAGAAACTTTCGTCGAATTTCCGATGTTTTCACCGTGCATCCTCCGGCTTTTCATTCAAGTCGTGTTGATTCAAGTCGTGTTGACTCAGAACGCGCAGAACCGTAGCAGTATCGAAGCCCTTGTTCTGCAAAAATCGCGCCTGCCGCCGCCAGACCCGTTCATCATCGTGGCGCAAGCCCTGCGGGTCACGCCGGTTCAGCAACGCGCAACAGACGGAAAACGCATCAAAATCATGATCAATCGCTTGCAAGACATCCTGCAATACCGTTTCGTCCACGCCGCGCTGCCTTGCTTTTCTCGCTGCCAGCCACGGGGTTTCGCCTTTATCCATGCGCATGCGCAAAAATGCCTCGGCAAAACGCGTTTCGCTCAAATAACCGTCCGCCTGCAAGCGCGAAACAACGTCAGCAATCAGCTCATCCGGATAATCGCGTTGGCGCAGTTTGTGCCGCAATTCGGCAGCGCAGTGTTCACGCCGCCCCAAGGCTCGAACCGCGACGGCATAAGCCGCCTGTTGCTGTTTATCCACAACGATGCTCCGAAACTATAGTGACCGCGTCTATTCGGCGGCGGTTTCCACTGTGCCGCTCAAACCCAACTTTTCACGCACCTCGGCTTCAACCTCAGCCAGCATATCGGGATGTTCTTTGAGAAAAGTGATGGCATTGTCGCGGCCTTGACCGATACGTTCGGTTCCACGTGCATACCATGCGCCACTTTTATTCACCAAACCGTGCTCAACACCCATATCCAGCACTTCGCCGACATGCGAAATACCTTCGCCGTACATAATCGAAAAATGCGCCTGCCGGAAGGGCGGGCTGACCTTGTTTTTCACCACTTTGACGCGTGTTTCGTTGCCGAGCACCTCGTCGCCCTTTTTAATCGCACCGATACGGCGAATATCCAAACGTATCGAAGCATAGAATTTCAGCGCATTGCCGCCGGTTGTGGTTTCCGGATTGCCAAACATGACGCCGATTTTCATACGGATTTGATTGATGAATATGATCAGCGTTCGTGAACGCGCAATTGATCCGGTTAGTTTACGCAAAGCCTGCGACATCAATCGCGCATGCAAGCCCATGTGCGAATCGCCCATCTCGCCGTCGATTTCCGCTTTCGGAGTTAAAGCAGCCACCGAATCGATGACAATAATATCAATCGCCCCGGAGCGGGTCAGCATATCAACAATTTCCAGTGCCTGCTCGCCGGAATCCGGTTGACTGACCAGCAATTCATCAATATTCACGCCCAGTTTTTCAGCATAAACCGGATCAAGCGCGTGCTCGGCATCGACAAACGCACATGTACCGCCTTTTTTCTGTGCTTCGGCCACCGCATGCAGTGCCAGTGTCGTTTTGCCGGAGGATTCCGGGCCGTAAATTTCCACCACCCGGCCACGCGGATAACCGCCGACGCCAAGTGCCGCATCCAGCGCCAGAGAGCCGGTTGGAATCACATCCACGGCGACATGCGCCTGCTCGCCCAAGCGCATCACCGCGCCTTTGCCAAATTGGCGTTCAATTTGACTGATGGCGGATTCCAGCGCCTTACTTTTATCGGACATATTATCTCCCCTCGAATGTAAATTCTTCCACACGCCGGTATTGCGCACCTTCAGGCCTCAATTTCGAGGTGAAAAGCGCTAGCGATGTAGCTGTCCATGCCAGTTGCGGCATGTCCGGCAACGCCTGCCAGCATTCGGCAGTCAGTGGTGTTGCGAAATCTCCGGTTCGTGCCAATGTAATATGGCCGCGAAACGGCCTTTCCTTCGCCGTGCGTTTGCGAAGCGTAGCATGCCCCGCCCGACGGCAACAACGGGCAAGATTTTTAAGGTCTTTCACCTGCTTTTCAGATGCGATATCTGCCGCCATTCCGACCCTTGCCACCATTCCAATACCTGCCCAAAACACGCGAGGTCGAGCGGCGCGTGGAAAAGCACCGAAATCCTGCATTTCAAGGCCAATCGGTTCAGTTTTCGCCGCGCAAGCGGCCAATTCTTCAGCCAGCGCATCCACGTCCAAGCCGTTCACTTGACCGTAAAACGCAAGTGTTACATGCCAATTCTGTGTTGGAATATCCCGCCACTCATTATCGGGCAGGTACAAGCTTGCCTCCGTCCACCATAAGGCTAGCTTCTGTCGGACATGTTCCGGAATTTCGATGGCTACAAATAAACGCATCGGCTCAATCTACAGCAAGCGTCGGGACAGGTCTGATTA
>QILF01000113.1 GCA_003233235.1 Zetaproteobacteria bacterium | reverse complement strand
GATGGTCACAGCATTCAGCGAAGACGAGAAACTGGACGGTATTCCCGAGCACGGCTTCAGTATCCTGAGTAAGCCGCTCAGTGCCAAAAGCTTGGCTACACATATTGTCAGTATCCAACGAAACACAGATTAAATAGAGCCACTTGCAAAAGTCTGGGTGGATGAGTTGCAATCCCACTTCGAGTGCGATTTTAAGTTGGAATGAGGTGAATGGTGGTTCCATTTGCCGAAATCCCAACTCAAAGTAAATCGCCGCTCACGACTTTTGCAAGTGGCTCAATAACAGCCTATTTTTCTACGGCGTCGGATTTACATGCGTTCGTGGAAACACAAGATGGATGATACCCCGTCACCGAAACAGACAATCCACGCAGGGAACACTGCAAAAAAAACCGAGGCTTGACCATAAGTCGGACATAACACGAATTCAACAGGATGTTCGAAACCTAAATAACCCGTTCGTTACCACCATCCACGGGCAACTGTGCTCCGGTGGTGCAGGCAAATAACGGACCGGCCATGGCAACAGTCAGTTCAGCAACCTGCCGCGAGGTCACTTCTACAGACAGAAGATTATTCGTCTTATACGCCTCAATGCTCAAATTATAATGCGCAGCACGGGCGGCAAGTATCGCTTCATTCCAAATTGCCGTATCGAACACCGCATTCGGATGCAACATATTGACGCGAATACCCTGTTCCGCCATTTCCAGTGCCGCCACCCGCCCGAGCTGTGTCAACCCGGCTTTGGCTACCGAATAAGCTGCGGCCCCCGGCCCCGGGGCAGGTACATTTTTGGAAGCAACAATGACCACCGCAGCATCAATACCCAAAGTCAGATATGGCGCACAATACTGCAATAATTGCTGATGGCTGGTCAGATTCAGCGCCAGACTCTTCTGCCAGTCGTCCGCATCCATGTCTTCAATCCGTCGACTGGCCGGGAATATTCCGGCATTGGAAACAAGTATGTCCAGACCACCAAAATGACCCACTGTAGCCGCCACCGCCGCTTGCAACGCAGCATCATCGGTCACGTCACATACCAATGCCAACACAGCCGAAGAAGTAAACACCTCTGCCACCTCCGGGTTAATATCCAAAGCAGCCACGCACGCACCCTGCTCCAACAGCACATCAACACATGCCTTGCCTATGCCACTTGCCGCACCGGTTACCAGCGCTACTTTGCCTTGATGCACAGGCACATTTCCCGCCTTGCCCGATTGACCCAATTTGGCCTGCTCCAGTTCCCAATATTCAACCGCGAACAAATCAGCTTCGCAAACCGGGCTCCAACCGCCCATCACCTCTGCACGCAACATGGCAGGCCGCGCATGTGCTGCAATATCGGCAACAATCAACACCTCTTTGACACTTCTTCCAAAACTCACGCAACCGTTTCCCGGCCAGACAGCCCAACGCGGTGCAGTATCAAGACAGGTCAACGATGCATCCGCATGGCGATTGAAATATGCGCAATATTTTTTAGAGAATTCATCCACCGTCGCTGCCACATCCTCGCCGACAAATAGCGGCCAAGGCTTGGTACGAATCACATGGTCGGGGGTCAATGTACCGCGTCCGACAGCATTGATGGCGCTTGCATCAGCAGCGAAATGAAGCGCTTCGGCACAACCATCCGGCATCGCCAGCACCGGCACACCACGCACATCGCTTACCGCCCGCCGCAAACGGGCGAGTTCAATTAGCTTCATATCAATCCGACTGGCATCATCCTGCTTTCCAGAAACCACCACCGTGCGCGCATGCGTGGCAAGATAATTCTCCGCTGCACTCACCAGCTCAATCATGGTTTCATAACTTTCGCGTGCGTCATCGGCGAAGGTGAATACACCATGATGCATCAGCACCATGCCCTTCAGCTTCTGCCAATCCACATCGCGGGTCGCTTCACGTACCGCACGCGCCAAATCAAAACCGGGCATCACATAAGGAATTACCAACACTTCTTCGCCGTATAATTCTGCAATTCGTGCTTCCCCGTCCGGTGTGTTCGTTACCGTTACCACCGCATCGGCATGTGTGTGATCCACAAAACGGAAAGGAATCAATGCGTGTAAAATGGCTTCCACAGACGGATTTGGTGCTGCCGGGTCAAGCATCGCCATGCGCTGCGCGCACACCATATCGCTATCGCTCAGCACATCCAGTTGCGCCAATCTGAGCAACGCATCCATACGTACCGGCGCAAAACCTGCCGCCTCGATGGTCGCCAGATCCCAACCGCTACCTTTAACGAACAAAGTCTCTACGGCATCGCCAAACACATCCGTTACCGTACTTTTCACCGATGTATTACCACCGCCATGCAATACCAGCGAAGATTCGCAACCAAGCAAGCGGGAGCTATACACCCGCAAATTCAGCGCATCAGCGCAAGCCGCCGCCTCGGCATCATTCCACAGACTGTTCATCAACATCTCCCATATCCGGTAACAACCCGGCAATAAATTCATCCGCTTCAAACGGCATCAAATCCTCCAGCGTTTCACCGACACCGACATAACGTACCGGCAATGAAAACCGCTGCACCAGTTGCAACACAATGCCGCCTTTGCCCGTACCATCCAGTTTACTGACAATCAAACCGCTTGTTCCCGCGACTTCGCGGAACTTTTCCACCTGCGCAATAGCATTCTGGCCGGTTCCGGCATCCACCACCTGCCACACTTCATGTGGCGCACCATCCTGTGCTTTGCTTATCACCCGCCGCACTTTGGCCAGTTCATCCATCAAGCCTTTATCGGTCTGCACGCGTCCGGCGGTATCAATAATCACCACATCGTAACCCCGCGCGACACCGCGCTGTACCGCATCATAAGCCACCGCCGCCGGATCGGCGCCGTCATGCTGGCGCACCAGATCCGCTCCGGCCCGCGCCACCCAAACCGCCAGTTGATCAATCGCGGCAGCACGAAAAGTGTCACAAGCGCCAACGACAACCGATTTCCCTTCAGATCGAAACATCGTCGCTAATTTTCCGATGGTGGTGGTTTTTCCTGTACCGTTCACACCGACGACAAGCAATACAAACGGCCCGGTTGCGGCTTGATTCACCGCTGATGCATCAGAAAACATTCCCAGCATCGCATTTTTCAGCCCGGACAAGGGTTCACGGCTTTTTTTTGCCTTTTCGACCAGTTTTAGCGCAGTTTCAGCACCGCAATCGGCCAAAATAAGCCCATCCTCAACATCCGCCCATTCCGCATCACTCAGTGAAACAACGTTGCTACCGGGCAATAACTGTGCCAGTTCCTCGCGGCTACGTGACAATCCCTTCTTTAATCTGGAAAAAAACGAGGACATGCTCACTCCCATCTATTTTATACAAGATATGTTCTCTGCAATCACTGCACTTGGGACAATATCTGCGAATCAGACGAACCCTAACGCCGGAAGCCTGCTTTTGGCAGCAAGCATGCCTTCTTTTATTAAATCCGAGCCAGAGACTGTGCCAACTGCCATACAGGATCGGGTATATCGGAGCGTAAAAAATGTTTGCTGTCTTTATCCAACTGCTGCTGCACCCGATCCATACTCGGCCCCGCATGCTCACGCATCAACGCCGCAGCCGCCGCCAATTGAGCCGGTTGCACATCCAGACAATCAGGAGATTTATCACCACCAAGCGCATCCAACAATTCAAACACATCCTCACCGGCATCATGTATTGCCACATGCATCTGCATCCGGGTTGAACCCGTATGTTTCACATCAGCTTTCATAGTGCTCTGTTTGACCATCGAACCACCTACCATCGAACCCCCTGCCATATCCGGCATCTGCCCCATCATATCGTGAATTTTCGCCATCTCCGGGCCACCCATAGCGCGACGCAGCATGGTAATGGATGCACGAATCATATCCGGTCGGGATTCCGGCGATGCGCAAACCGCCTGCGTTGCCAAAACAGCCGATTGTTTAACTAGGATACGAATGCTGTCCAGTTGCGCCTGCATATTTTCCTGTTCATGGCTGCATCCCGCTAAATTTAGTCCCATCAATAACAGCAGCAGCGTACGCTTCACCAATATCATCTATTTCCTCTCGTTTAAAATCGCATCCAGCATGGCATGCGCGGCCTTCGATGACCAGTTCCGTTCACCAATGATGCGCCCGATAATCATTCCATCACGACCAATAATATACGTGCTCGGCAAGGCCCGTATTTCATAACGATTTCGCACATTGCCGGACGGATCAAGCACAGTCGGATAGCTCAAATTCCGCTCACGCACAAAATCGCGCACACCGGAAGCATTTCCTCGATCTACGTTTACGCCGAGTACAACAAGTCCCTTGGCTCTGGATTGTCGCCAAAGAGCTTCAATCTGCGGCATTTCGTGGCGGCAAGCCACGCACCATGTCGCCCAGAAATGTAATAACACCAGCTGACCGCGAAAATGTGATAATGATGTTTGTTTGCCATTTAATCCGGCCAGTGAAAAATCGGGCGCTTGCTTATGTACTCTGGGTTGTTGCACGCCGAAATCATCCATGCTGTTAGCCAATGCATCGGCAGCCAGCGGCTCGGCTTGGGCGGAAACCGCCCAGACCAGCATCACCAGAACAGCGAGTACGCCAAATTTAGCGCGCATTTTTTTTCAGGTAAGCGGCAATCTGCCGCCATTCCGCATTGCTTGGCTCGGCTATGCCGCGTTCATCCATACGTTGCTTCATAACCCCCAGCATGTGTCGCCAGTGCGGCCAATCCAGACGCTCGGGATAAGGCATGGCATGGCACACGCTGCACTTGTTTGCGAACAGTTTGGCAGCAGGGGAATCGGCATCAGGAATTTCCGCAGCCCATGTGGTTGTTGTAAAGCTTAATGCAAATATCAATGCTATTTTCTTCATCATTATACTCCTAAAATCCTAAATCGCTGATGGCGTTGCCAACAGGATAGGTTAAATTGCGAATACTCTTGCCAGTCGGAATCTCTACATACCACGTCAGCATCACGCCGAACTGATCCTTGAGCTGCACGCCGTTCAAGCGCTGATAGACTGGCAATGTGAAGCTTAAATCAATGATATGCAGCGGTGCGGGCTGCCATTGTATACCCAGCGTCACAGATGTTTTTACACCACCGTAATTGGCCGGATTCCATTGTGGTGTCATCAACGGACTGGCCGCATCGCCATGCACTGCATGCCCTGAGAATCCACTTGCCGCCTCGTCCGCCTGACCGTGAATATGCCCCTTCCATTCTACATTCGCCTGCACCTGCCAAAGTAAATTGTAAGTCAACTGATTCATCAGATAAGCATCCAGCTTATACACATCACCCAACTGGTAATTGCGTGAATTGTCGTACAATCGTCCGGTATAGGTTCCGTCTATTCCCCACCACCAAGGTGAACTCGAACCCTGATAAAGCAAACCGAGAACAGGATCTACAGTCCCCGAACCAAGCTGCATCCCGTAGGGAAGCAATTCCGTCTGCCGCACAGCCAACGGATGCGTGGTATTGCGTTTACTGATGGAGCCGGAAGGCAAATTTGCCCCGGTAAATAGCGAAAATTGATTTGTCGGTATCAGCGGATCATCAGCGAACAATCGGTATTTGCTTATCAACATTGTATCGGCAAATCCATTTGATTTCATAATATAACTGGATTGCCCGGTTTTTCCCGTCATCACCGAATTAAATGCCATGCCCATGCGATTATCCTGATACATGCCCATCAGGCCGACGAAGAAGTCCTCGGAAAACGAATATCCCACAGCTATATTCTGCATGTTCATATCCATATACTTTTGCACAGCCATGAACTTTCCCTTGGCCGGTGCTCCAAGCAAGCTATCGCCATCCACATTGGATGCGCTGCTACGCAATCCATTCATACGCATAAACGATGGTTGGATTTTAAAACGGAACTCATAATTCTCCGGCACACCACCACCGGGGATATTCATTGGCATATTGCCGCCACACTTAGCGCAGCAAAGACCGAGATAGGCCCGCGCATTGCCCGGCCACAGCACCACAAGTGCCAGCCCCATTACCCATGCGTATAATATATTTTCTTTCATTCTCATAGGTTCTCCTGAAAAAGTAATTTCCCCGCATGCAATCCATGCATGCGCATGCCATCCGGCCTTAGGCCGGAGCATTAAAGTTAAGCGTGTGGGAAAATCAGGAGAATTTTGGTGGTGGAAAAGGAACGGAAAACAGCCGTGGCTGCAACACAGGCATCGCCGCAGTTATAAAACCCGTCATGGCAGGTGCTAACTCAATATCGCAAAGAGCCGGAGCATGCGGCGCCAACTGATGCGGTAACGAAGCAACATCTTGATGGTCACAACACTCAATATGGCAATGCCGCATACCCTTTGTTATCGGCTGTTGCGCAGAATTCACTTGCATGTGACCCATACTGGTCATTTTCATGTGACTCGCGGAGCAAGATGCCTCCATCATACCATCGTCATAAACCGTTGATGACAGCAGCGGCGCACCGCTGACAATCAGCAATGCAAAAATCAAAGTCAGAGAAACGTAGCTGCGCATCTCCTCACCCTACACAGCAGGCATATAAACGTGCAAGAATCCCGCCCGCTATTCGACAACGGATAAAAGCGGAGGAATTTATGACCCAACCCACATCAAGCATTCACATGCTGTTCATATGCATTGCCATCCTCTGTATGCCATTAGGTGCATCCGCAGCTGAATTGGAATGGCACGATAGCTCGGGAGCGCTGCATTCACTGAAAGAATACGACGGCCAACCGCTGATGTTGCATTTCTGGGCAACGTGGTGTCCGCCCTGCCGGGCTGAATTGCCGGAACTCGCCATTTGGCGCAGCACCCACCCGGAAGCTGTGATTATTCCAATCTCATTGGATGAAAACCCATCTACGGTTGTGCAATTCCTCAAACAAAATGGCCTCGACCTTCCCGCCAATATAGGGACAAACCAGCAGGCGATACAACTCGGCGTACGCGGCCTGCCTTCAAGCTTTCTGGTTGCTGGAAACGGCAAAATAACACGCCGCTTTCTCGGTGCACAAGCGTGGACTGACCCCGCTTTCAGTCGCAAAATCCTTCGCGCCCTAAAAAAGGCAAGCCCGCAGAACGCAAAACATTAACACTCCGCTCCGGCATCCTGCGTATTCATTGCAAGCGTATTCATTGCGCTTGCCCTCCCTTCGGATATTGCCATCATAGGCCACCAAAAATCGACGTGCACGCATCAAGGAGCCTCACATGAACCGTAATATCCTCTTTTCCGGCCTGTTTGCTGGTCTCACCGTCGCCATCAGCGCTTTTGCTTTACTCGGAACATCCGTCACAGCAATCGCTGGCGCGCCACTCAATATGGAGAAAATCGAAAAAACCATCAGCACCAACCTGCTTCGTCTGTCACCACAACTGCAAGTTAAATCAGTTCGCCCGCTTGCATCTCTTCCCGGGCTTTATGAAGTCCAGGTTCGCGACACCGTTTTCTACACCGATGCCGAAGGTCATTATCTGGTTTCCGGTCACATCATCGAAACTGCCACAGGTAAAGATTTAACCCAGTCGAGCATCGAAGATTTAAACCGTGTGGACTGGAGCACCCTGCCACTCAAAGATGCCATTGTTTCCGGCGACCCGAATGGCACACCAATTGCCGTGTTTACCGATCCTGATTGTCCATTCTGCCGTCAGCTTGAGCAGGAGCTTCCGAAGGTGAAAGGTATCAAGGTATACACCTTCCTATTCCCGTTAGAGAGCATCCACAAGCATTCGCGTGCCAAGGCCGAAGCTATCTGGTGTGCCAAAGATCAACACAAAGCCCTGCAAACCATTATGCTGGATGACAAACAGGCTGGCGATATTAAATCAACCATCTGCAATAACCCCATCGCCGAAAACATCAAATTGGGTGACAGCCTCGGCATCACCGGCACACCGACGCTGATTGCCAAAGACGGTCGCATACATGCCGGTGGTTTTTCCGCCCAACAATTGATGGATTGGGCCAAGAAGAAATAAGAACCGGAATAAGAATCGTAAATTCAGGAGCATTTATGCGTACAAATAGAACCGCAGAGCAATTGCGTCCCGTTGACATCGACACCGCTTTCAACCGCCATGCAGAAGGCTCGGCGCTAATTTCATTCGGCCACACGCGCGTCAACTGCACCGCCAGCGTTGAAGAGAATGTACCGCCATTTTTACGCAATTCCGGTCGCGGCTGGGTCACTGCCGAATACGGCATGTTGCCGCGCGCCACCAATACCCGCAGCGGACGCGAAGCCGCACGCGGCAAGCAGGGTGGACGCACTGTGGAAATTCAACGACTGATTGGCCGCAGTTTACGCGCCGTCGTTGATCTGAAAAAACTCGGCGAGCGGCAAATTATTCTTGATTGCGATGTGTTGCAAGCCGACGGCGGCACGCGTACTGCAGCCATCACCGGTTCATGGGTGGCGCTGCGCATCGCGGTGAACAAACTACTCGCAGACGGCACACTGGAAGAAGACCCGCTGTTCGGACAGGTCGCAGCCATCAGTTGCGGCGTAGTTGACGGGCAAGGGCTGCTTGATCTTGAATACAGCGAGGATTCCAACGCACAAATGGATGCCAATTTCGTGATGACCCCGGACGGCGGCATTATCGAAATTCAGGCTACTGCCGAAGATAAACCGATGCACTGGGATGAGGTGCTGGCGATTAAAGCGCTGGCGGAAAAAGGCATTGCCGATCTGGGCAAATTGCAACGGCTGGCAGTGGCGCAATCTTGAAGTTGGTCATCGCCAGCAACAACGCTAAAAAACGCAGTGAAATCGAGGTTATCCTCGGTAATCTGGGTATCGAACTGGTTTCTGCGCAGGACACGGTATTTGTCGAAGTTGAAGAAGATGCCGACGCTTTTGCCGGTAATGCAAAGAAAAAAGCCGAGGCCTTTGCCGCAGCCAACGGATGCGCTGCGCTGGCTGATGATTCCGGTTTGTGCGTTGATGCGCTGGACGGTGCGCCGGGTGTGTATTCGTCACGCTTCGCCGGAGAGCATGCCAGCGATGCCGAAAACAATACAAAACTGTTACACATATTACGCGACACCATCAACCGGGGCGCGCATTTCCATTGTGCAATCCATCTGCAATTCGCCGATGGCCGCAATCTGCACGCCGAAGGCAGGGTAGACGGAACCATCTGTATTCCCTTCGGCGATAAAGGCTTCGGCTACGATCCGATATTTTTCTGCCCGGAACTGGGCAAGGTTTTCGCCGAGGCTACACCTGATGAAAAAGCCTCCGTTTCACATCGTGGTCGTGCCCTACGCGCACTGGCTATGCAATTGCAATCGTTTGTATGAGCCGTCCGTTGTCTAAAACATTCGACATCGACTGCCGGAAATGCCCGAGACTGGCGACATTTCTTGATTCGGTACGCGCGGAGCACCCCGATTACCATGCCGCACCCGTACCGGCCTTTGGCGATGAACAACCGCACCTGCTGATTGTCGGTCTCGCCCCCGGTATGCATGGCGCGAATCGCAGTGGTCGCCCGTTTACCGGCGATTTTGCCGGAATTCTCCTCTATCAGACGCTATTTGATCTGGGTTTGAGCAATCAACCAACATCCGAATCGGCAGACGATGCGCTGCAATTAAGCGGCGTACGTATCAGCAATGCCGTCAAATGCCTGCCGCCGCAAAACAAACCGGAAACATCCGAAATCAAAAACTGCAACGGCTTCCTGAAACACGAAATCACCGCCCTGCCAAACGACTGCAAGCTGCTGGCCCTCGGGAAAATCGCCCACGATGCCGTGCTGCGTGCCTACGACCTGAAACTCTCCGCCCTGAAATTCGCCCACGCCGCCGAGCACCCCCTGCCCGATGGCCGCACCCTGTTCGATTCCTACCACTGCTCGCGCTACAATCAAAACACCCGCCGCTTAAGCGTCGAGATGTTCACTTCCGTCCTGAAAATGGCCAGCAGCCAGTAAATAAACATCCCGTTTACGCTTACCGCCGGACGTTAGCCCAAGAATGCAAACGGTGTCTTAAAAGTGATATTGAACGGATGCCGTAAAACTATTGGCTTCCAATCCCCGGTAATTACCGTTGATGGTGGCCGCTTTATTATCCGCTTTACTTAGCATATGGGTGAATTCCACATCCATCGAGTAATCATCGCTGGCCTGATAATTCAAGCCTCCGCCAAAGGCATAGCTAATCCGTGTTTTACTCTGTCTGCTTTTGCCCGGCGCCTGATAAGTTCCGCGAACCACCGCAAAACCGCCCAGGCCGTAAAGCGTTAAATCCTCAGCAATGGTTATTTGCGGTTTCATATAATGGGCAACAAAATCCATGCGCTGCTTGGCTTGCGCTATAACCGCATCTCCATCACCACTGCTTGCCGTACCGCCAAGGCGAATCTCAGCGCTGAAATATTCATTAAAATGATGTCCAAGAATGAAATAACCACCAAATACGGTATCGCTATTCAGGCCGTTATCCAGACTGAATGCACCCATCCCGGCCCCGACATAATGATTCCCTGCCGCCAATGCCGGACTGGCAAAGCCCAGCACCAAAAACACCGTTAATGTTTTCATCCATGTTTGCATCATCTGCGTTTCTCCCGCCAATATTTTGTAGCGCGGAATCATGCCCATATTCCGTCAGGAAGAAAGCCAAAAAACCGCGAATTCCGAATAAACTACCCCGCAGCAAGCTACGGGTTAGGGCCTGTTCACATAAAATCCGAACGAAGCGCTACGCTTGGATTTTATGTGAACAGGCCCTAGTTTATTCACCACTTTTAGCCAGCTTCACCCCAGGCAGGCGGGATAGTTTCTTGTCAAAGGTTATCAGCGTGCAGTTGGCTGACTGGCTTTCTGCTGCAATCAGGCAATCGGAAAAACCACAGGCGTGTGTTTTGAACAGTCCAAGTGCTTCCAGAAAACAATCTTCAGCTTGTAGCACAAAAGCACTGTTATGCAGGAGATGCTCCAATAACTGTACGATGATGGATTTATCCAGTTTATATGCGGTCTGCAAGACCCAAACCAACTCAACAGCAACAATTTGCGACACAAACACCTGCTTGGCATCACTGGCAAGCTTGCGGGCTATGGCAACTTGCTCCGGTTGACCGGAATCATCAATCAGAATACGTACGATAAGATTGGTGTCTGCGGCAATCACAATTCGCTTCCCCTGCTTTGAATTGCCTGCTCCATATCATCCAGACTGGCGCTTTGCGCTGCTGATACGAGACCGAATGCTGCTTTGATATCCTTGATGACAGGTAAAATAACGACTTTGCCATTTTCATAGACAAACCCGACCCGATCACCCTGATGAATGCCAAGTTGATGTCTCACACTGGCAGGAATAGTAACCTGACCTTTTGTAGTAACCAAAGAAGTTTTCATGGTGCACCTCCAAAACAATAATCATACAAACTTAAATAAGTATTACAATGGAATAGTTATTCGTGAAATTTGGAAAAGGTACTACTCGTCCGCATCCGCCTATAACCCGGCATCAAAAAATATTTTCGCTTTTGACTTGATTTTAACCTTGATTCCCGATTGAGGCTGTGCCGGAACGGGTGTTTGCCAAACGGATTAGCGCTGGTAAATCGGGGACAGCTGGTAAATCGGGGACAGTTTACTCATTAAATCATCATGCGGAAATTCGCCGGAATGCTGCGGGTTTAATAAGTGGCCCATTCCCTTCAAGTTGTTAGATAATCAGAAGGATTGAACTCATGGCATTCAAGTTCACCCTTTTTATCCAGTTCAGCCAATTCCATGCCCTCAAGCTCCTCCTCAATATCTTCACGGAACTTTTCAAACAATGACCACGGCAGCATCACATATTCGGGATGGCCGGATTCATCCTGCACGATTTTCACCTTGATACTCATTTGTACACATCTCCTCTCGGGCCGGTCTTCAAAATACGAAGAATGCGCAATTTATCCTGCCGATCAAAAATGACTCTATACACCAACACGCAAGCGCCAATAGGCAGTCTGCTTGAGCTTTTTAATATGTAGCGAAGGTAGATCAGAATTCCCGGTCATCTGAACGATAGCGGCCATTAACCGTTTACGTTCCTCAAACGGCAGTTTGCGCAGATACTTATCCGCAGCCTTTTCGATCAGTAAACGATATTTCATTGCCCGACTTTATGCTATTGAAAGTAGCGGACAAGCCTTGAATCAGATGTGAATCGCTTTGCCCTCCGAATCCAGCACCGATTCATGAATCATCTCGGACAGCGTCGGATGCGGGAACATGTGATGCATCAATTCCGCTTCCGTCGTCTCAAAAGTGCGCGCCAGTTGCAAAGTGACAATCAGTTCGGTGGCTTCCGCGCCGACGATGTGCGCGCCGAGAAGTTCACCGGTTTCGGCATTGAAAATCGTTTTCACCATGCCTTCGGTTTCGGCCAATCCCAGCGCCTTGCCGTTGGTGGCGTAGGCCATGCGACCGATTTTTACGTCGATGCCTTCGTCCTTGCATTGCTGTTCCGTTTTACCACACGAACCGACTTGCGGCTGGCAATAGGTGCAGCCGGGTACGTTGCCATAATCCACCGGATGCGGCGTACCGCCATGAATCGCTTCGATGCAAACGATACCTTCGTGACTGGCCACATGCGCCAAGGCAGGCGCGCCGACCACATCGCCAATCGCATACACACCCGCATGATCGGTGCGGTAATAATCGTCCACTTCGATGGTGTTGCGCTCGACTTTCATCTGCGTGTTTTCAGCACCAATGCCATCGGTATTACCAAGCACGCCAACAGCCACCAAACACACATCGCCGGTGGTCGTTTGCGCTTTGTCCTTCACTTTATATTCGACCACAGCCTTACCCTTCACATTCTTGGCCGAGGACACCATCGCGCCGGTAATGATTTTGATACCGTTCTTTTTAAAGGAGCGATCCACGACTTTGGATATTTCATGGTCTTCCAGCGGCAAAATCTGCGGCGCAGCTTCGATGACCGTCACATTTGCACCCATCGCATTGTAAAAATAGGCGAACTCCATGCCAATCGCACCGGAACCGATAATCACCAGCTCTTTTGGTAATGCTTTGGGGGCCAAAGCCTGTTTGTAGGTGATAATCACTTTCTCATCGACATCCATGCCCGGAAAAGCCCGCGCCCGTGCACCGGTGGCGACAATCACATGCTTGGCGGTGACTTGTTTGCTGTTGCCGTCGCTGTCTTTGACCATCAGTTTGTTGTCGGATTCAAACGATGCAAAACCTTCGATATGTTCGATTTTGTTTTTCTTGAACAGAAAACCGATGCCGCCATTCAATTTAGCGGAAATCTTGCGCGAACGCGCCACGGCTTTTTTCAGATCCGGTTTCGTTTTGCTGATACCCAAACCCAACTCGTCGCCGCTGTGCTGAATCACGTTAATCAGCTCCGCCGTTCTCAGCAGCGCCTTGGTTGGAATGCAACCCCAGTTCAGACAAATTCCGCCAAGATGCGTGGACTCGATACAGGCCGTTTTCAGGCCCAGTTGCGCGGCACGAATCGCTGCCACATAACCGCCGGGACCTGCGCCAATCACCACCACATCGTATTCGCCATCGGCATTGAACACACCGGCAGGCTTCAAATGCAATTCGTATTCGTCATCGTCCGCATCCGTCGCAGTCTGTGCAACAGCCAGCGTTTCGACCACCTGTTCAGGCGTTGCAAGCGACGTGGTTGCTTCGGCGTCTGGTGCTTCTGCGACCAATACTTCGGCAGGTGCATCAATACCACCTTCCGGCATATAATCGTCGGCAATCTCTTCATCATCTTCGGCAATCACCGCAATTGGCGCGCCAACAGGCACAACCGCGCCTTCCTGCTCAATGATTTTATGCAACACACCCTCATCGACGACTTCCATTTCCATCGTCGCCTTGTCGGTTTCCACCTCGGCCATCACCTCGCCGGAAATCAGATCTTCTCCCTCTT
Source organism: Zetaproteobacteria bacterium (assembly GCA_003233235.1). Classification (GTDB taxonomy): domain Bacteria; phylum Pseudomonadota; class Zetaproteobacteria; order Mariprofundales; family Mariprofundaceae; genus UBA1543. The sequence continues at coordinate 6,631 of QILF01000113.1, read as the reverse complement.
TTTTCAACCAGCGGACAATCTTGCCCTCGGTCATGGTCGGAGATAGCTGGGTCATATAAACGTCAATCGGCATGGTTTACCCCTGTTTGATTCAATCCTGCGAACACAAAAAACATCACCTTGCGTAACTCTGCGAACTTGGCGGTAAAAATATCAGATCAACACACTGGCAGGCATTTCGATATGTTTTTTCAGCGCCACCATGAATTCGGCTCCCACCGCCCCGTCCACGACACGGTGATCGCAGGATAAGGTCAGGCTCATCATCTTTTTCACCGTCAATTGGCCATTTTCAGCAACTGCCCGCTCTTCCGTACCGCCAACCGCCAAAATCGCACCCTCAGGCGGATTCACAATCGCCGCAAATTGCTTGATACCATACATACCGAGATTGGAAATTGAGAATGTGCCGCCGGTATATTCTTCCGGTTTCAATGCACCTTCGCGGGCGCGCCCGGCCAGCGATTTGACCTCGTTGGAAATATCGACAATACCCTTCTGCTCGGCGAATCGAACCACCGGCGTAATCAAACCGCCGTCAATCGCCACCGCCACCGAAATATGCGCATGCTTGTGCATCAGCGTGTGTGTATCTGTCCAACTGGCGTTGGCCGCAGGCACATCCACCAACGCCTTGACCACGGCTTTGATGATGAAATCGTTAACGCTCAAACGGAACGCACCATCGGCAGCTTCGTTCAACTGCGCACGCAAATCCATCAAACGATCCATGACCACATCCAAGGTTAAATAGAAATGCGGAACGCTTTGTTTCGACTCGGACAAACGGCGGGAAATCGCCTTGCGCATCATGCTATTCTCAACACGCTCGAATTCGTCTTCGTGATAAGGCAGCGGCCCGACCGGCAGCGGTCTCGCCGGTGGCGGCGTAGTCGCCGTAGCAGCACCGCCCAGACTGATGCCACGGCGCACTGCTTTTTCGACATCGGCTTTGCTAATACGTCCGCTCTGCCCTGTACCGGTAATCGCGGCCAGATTCAGACCTTTTTGCTTGGCCAAACGACGTGCTAGCGGGCTGGCCTTGATACGACCACCTGCTTTTACAACTGGCGCAGAAGCAGCGGCAACTGGTGTAGCTACGGCTTGCGTTGCGGCGGCAACCGGAACCGGAGCTTCAACGACAGGCGTTTCGACAACGCTTTCTTTCGCTGCTGTCGCCTCAGCACTATCTTCCGGCATATAATCGTCGGCAATTTCTTCGTCTTCTTCGGCAATCACGGCAATCGGCGTGCCAACCGCCACCACCGCACCTTCCGGCTGCAAGATTTTATGTAAAACACCTTCATCGACGACTTCCATTTCCATCGTCGCTTTGTCGGTTTCCACTTCGGCCATCACCTCGCCGGAAGCCAGTTCTTCACCTTCCTTTTTCAACCAACGGACAATCTTGCCCTCGGTCATAGTCGGAGATAGCTGAGTCATATACACATCAATCGGCATGCTTTACCTCGATTCTGTTAACCACAAAGATGCAAACACTTTCAGTAAATGCATTCAAATCAGGCACGATTACAAACAACACGCGCCGCTTCGACAATATCAGCAACGCTGGGCAGCGTCATCAATTCCAGATTAGCGGCGTAAGCCATCGGCACATCCTTGCCGGTCACACGCGCCACGGGTGCATCCAGATCGTCGAAAGCTTTTTCCATAATCCGTGCCGAAATTTCCGCGCCGATACCGGCAAAACGCCAGCCTTCCTCGGCAATCACCGCACGGTTGGTTTTAGCCACGGAAGTCAGAATCGTTGCCTCATCCAACGGCTTGATGGTGCGCGGATCAATCACTTCGGCATCAATACCCTGCTTGGCCAGTTCATCGGCAGCAGTCAGCGCGAAACCGGTCATCCGCGAATGGGCAACGATGGTGACATCTGAACCGGCACGCTTAATATCGGCTTTGCCGAGCGGAATCAGGTAATCCTCATCCGGCACTTCACCGACATCGCCGTAATTAATTTCATTCTCAATGAAAATCACCGGGTCATTGTCGCGAATGGATGATTTCAGCAGCCCTTTGGCATCCGCCGGATTGGACGGCATCACCACCTTCAGGCCCGGCACATTGGCCAGCCAGTTTTCCAGCGACTGCGAATGCTGCGAGCCGACACGCGCTGCCGAACCGCCTGCACCGCGAAACACCATCGGCACACTGTACTGACCGGCGGACATATATTTCATTTTGGCGGCGGCATTAACAATTTGATCAAGTGCCAGAATCGCGAAATTCCAAGTCATAAATTCAATAATCGGGCGCAAACCGGCCATCGCCGCACCCACACCGAGACCGGCAAAACCCAATTCGGTAATCGGCGTATCAATGACCCGTTTGGGGCCGAATTTTTCCAGCATGCCCTGACTGATTTTGTACGCGCCATTGTATTCGGCCACTTCCTCGCCCATCAGAAACACATTTTCATCACGCTGCATTTCTTCGCACATAGCCTGATTCAGCGCATCGCGATACGTTATCTTACTCATCTCAACCCACCTTGCCCGGATAAGGATATGCACCTTCAATAGGGTCCGAATAAACATCCGCCCACATCTCTGCCGCATCCGGCTCCGGTTGCGCTTCCGCCGCTTTAGCGATGGCATTCACCTCTTTCTTGATGTCGCGATCTTTCTGTTTGAATTCATCCTCGGTGGCCAGTCCGGCATCCACTATCTGCGCCTGCAAACGGGCAATCGGATCGCGCCCGCTGCGCCATTCATCAACTTCTGCGCGCGAACGGTAGGTCGCCGGGTCGGACATCGAATGGCCGCGATAACGGTAGGTAATGGCTTCGACGATAATCGGGCCTTCGCCGGAACGCGCATGCACCAGCGCCTCACTCATGCGCCGCTCCACTTCCAGCACGTCCATACCATCAAGCTGCATGCCCGGAACCTTGAAAGAAATACCGCGTTTAAACAGATGTGTCTCTGCTGAAGCGCGATCCAGCGATGTGCCCATCGCGTATTGATTGTTTTCGATGACAAATACAATCGGCAGCTTCCACAATGAAGCCATATTGAACGATTCGTACACCGCGCCCTGATTAATCGCGCCATCACCCATAAAACACACCGACACCCGGCCATCGCCACGGTATTTGGAAGCAAATCCGAAACCCAGTCCAACCGGAACCTGCTCGCCGACGATGCCGTTGCCGCCAGCAAAATTCAGTTTGGCATCGAACATATGCATGGAACCGCCCTTACCGTGAACCATGCCACCGGCACGGCCCAACAATTCGGCCATGACCGCTGTCGGGGCCGCACCGCGCGCCAGAATATGCCCGTGATCGCGGTAGCCGGTCATGAAATAATCACCCGCCTCGGCGGCATGCTGCACACCGACGCACACCGCTTCCTGACCATTACACAAATGGCAGAAACCGCCAATTTTTTTCAGTCCATACAACTGACCGGCTTTTTCCTCAAAACGACGGATAAACAGCATTGAATCGTGCATCTCCATCAAGGTCTCGGCGCTGTATTCACGGCCTTCGTGGGTCAGACCGGCTGCGCTCTTGGCTGGTTTTTTCTGTTTCTCGGCCATGCATACTCCCGTAAGAACTTTCATGCGCATCCTGCCTCAGGTGAACGGGTCCGGCAACCGGATACGCCGTATGCATTTTTATGGCTTTTGCGATACAAATCACATCCGGCTTATCCGGTATGCGTATCATGGTTCTGCCTCCGACACGAATAAAATAAGCACCGACGGAGCGACAACACATACGGGGAATCAGCATGGCACGGATACTGGAATTTCACAAAGGCGACATCCTCATGGCTCAAGGCAGCGAGGGCGAAGCAGCTTATCTGATTCAAGACGGCTGGTTGGAAGTTGATCGCAAACAACACGGCAAACGCCGTTTTACAACCAAACTCGGACCGGGTGAAATTGCCGGTGAACTGGCACTGACCGGCATCGACAAAAAACGCACCGCCACGGTACGTGCGCTAACTGACGGTTGCGCTGAAATTATTGATCGCGGCGTGCTGATCCGACTGGTCAACGGCCCCGGCAACCGGCTGATGCCGCTACTTTCGGCTTTATTTTGCCGCTTGCAGGAAAGTCTGGGGCAGGAAACTGAGGAAAATACAGGCAAGAAAGTATACGCCAAACTTTCCGGTAGCAATGATAAAGCCAAGCGGGCGTTGTGCAATCAATCATATGACATCACCCGCCTTCCGTGGCTTTTCGGTGCCTGCCTGCATCCGGTCAGTGTCACCGAATTATTCCGTTCGAATCCCGAACCCGATGTCAAACTGTGCAGTGAGGGGCGCAAGATTCGCGAGCAACACATCCGCATTGAAACGACAAAAGACGGTGGTTTGCAATTACGTATCCTCAATCACGGTGATTTTTGCATGCTAAATGACGAGCGATTCGGTTTTGGTACTACTGCGGATGTCGTACCGCTCGCTGCGGGCAGACACAACATCACTTTCGGCCTTCCCGCCGACCCGTACAGCTTTTTCATCACCATTCCGTAAACCTGAACAGCCCGACATCACCTTTGCCATGCGGGCGCGCGCATTCTATGTTTCAGATTCCAACGGAGGTGCGGCATGGCAGATAGCAATCGACTGGTTTATTCCACCGAACACGGTCAAATTGATAAATACGGACAAGATGACAAACCCCGGCATCGTAAAAGCGGCAAAAAACGCAATCAGCAGGCATCGCACGCGCCCGCCATCAAAAACCCCAACAAACAAGGCGTGCGCATCCGTCGCGAAGCCAAAGGGCGCGGTGGTAAAACCGTCTGCGTGATTGATGGACTGAATTTACCGGAGAGTGAACTCAAAGCACTGCTCAAACGCCTCAAGGCTAGGCTTGGAACCGGCGGCGCAATCAAAAACAACAACATCGAAATTCAGGGTGACCACCGCGAAAAACTGCTCACCCTGCTTGAAAACGAAGGCCACAAAGCCAAGCTCGCAGGCGGCTGAAAGCGCACTAAGGGAGGCGCTGATCAATTCATGGATTTGCATTTTACATTTATAATGCACCAACTCGGCGTTGCAATGTTTCGCAATAACCGTGCTATTACGTGCACATTGCGCCTTGATTTGGCACATTCTTAATGCAAGCTGCTTTACCCAGAATTAATCAGCACCTCCCTAAGGAAGCACTGAACAAACCATGCTTCGTGCTGCTTTATTCAGCACCTCCCTAAAAACCCGCAGCACAAAAAAAGGGCCGCACATGCGGCCCTGTATCCGGGATGTCCCGGTGTATGTGTTAAAAAGCTCGCCTCAGTGAATTTCAACGGCCTTCGGCTTCGCGCTTTCCCGTTTGGGCAGACGAACCTCAAGCACACCATCCTTCATGTGTGCTTCAATCTTATCGCCATTGATATTTCTCGGCAGGCTAAAGCTGCGCGTGAAGCTGCCGTAAGCACGCTCAATGCGATGCACATTTTCTTCCTTAACGTCCTTTTTGTAATGACGTTCACCGGAAACCGTCAACACACCTTCGCGCACCTCAACTTTCACATCTTTTTTATCAATGCCCGGCAGTTCGGCCTGTACCAGCAGCGCATCACCGGTTTCACGAATATCCACCGATGGCGCCCACTGAGACGGTCTTTCAGAAGCAACACTTGTGCTGCCGTCATCAAACCTGCCGTCATCAAACAAATGATTTAACTGTCGATTCATGGATTCAAGCTCCTGCCACGGAGCCCAACGCATCAGAGTCATAAGAAACACCTCCTATGGTCATTTTATCTTCTTCCGGGATACCCCGGTAATTATTCTATAGGGTTAATTTCACCCCTGTTCAAGACCTTTTTTATGGATATTTTTATGGATGTGTTTTTATGAATATAAACTGCCGGAGGGAATGGAATGAGCCGTTCCTGCGAATACAGACAAATGCAAAACCGGCAGACGCACCCGCTGACGACTGCTAGTGTCCTATCCCGCAAGGAGTTTGCCATGGCCGATAATAAACCGGAAATGATCATGAATATGCAAGACCTCTACCGCGAGGAAACCTTCACCGACCTCCGCCTCGGTACGATTCGCAAACTCATTCCAGTTCTCGCCGATGGCTCCAATGATGATTCACGCGACGTGCGCTACTCCGGTCAGGCGCAAATCATGACACCCGGTGGCGCGTTACCCATCAGCTTTGAACTTGCAGCGACAAACATCGGCGAAGCGGTTGCAGGCTTCGGTCCGGCAGCCGAAAAAGCCGTGCAGGATACAGTACGTGAACTCGAAGAAATGCGCCGCCAATCCGCCTCCGGTATTGTCATGCCCGGCGCTGGCGATGTCTCCAAAATCACCGGCGGCGGTGCAGGTGGCGGCATTCTCCAACCATAAAAGAATCAGATTCGAACACCCGGATGCTCAGCAGGAAAATCACGTAACGGTTTTTGGTCGGGTGGAGCGCTTGGTTAGCTGTATTGCCGTTCTCGGCATTCCCTGATTGCATCGATAATTTCCGATGATGTAATTCCAAGGTTGACCCCCTTGACATCAAGAGGCGACTCACTTGATTTGGCAGGTTTTATATAAAACGCTTCTCCATCTCTTTTTTTAATGCAAACAACGCCTTGATTTTTTGCCTCATTCAGAATGGACGCGAAGTTTTGCCGAGCCTCTGT
>QILF01000056.1 GCA_003233235.1 Zetaproteobacteria bacterium | reverse complement strand
ATTCCGCTGATCCGAAAAAAGACAAACAGGCACAACGTTATGAGCATGTTTCCTTTACCGATGCTTTGACGCATAAACTCGGCGTGATGGATGCGACTGCGCTTTCGTTGTGTCGTGACAACGACATGCCGATTATTGTATTTGATGTAAACACGTCGGGCAATTTATTGCGCGTCGTGAATGGTGAGCCTATCGGAACCTTAGTTCGGGAGGAAAAATAAATGCTAAATGATATTGAATCACGCATGAAGAAAACGATTTCCGTATTAAAAAACGAATTGTCTAGAATTCGCACGGGCCGGGCCAATGCCTCACTGCTGGATCATGTCCGGGTTTCTTATTATGGCAGTGATGTACCTATTAATCAGGTGGCCAATTTGTCGGTTCCCGAAGCGCGTACGATTGTTATCGCACCGTGGGAAAAAACAATGCTGAAAGAAGTTGAAAAAGCAATTCAGACCTCTGATTTAGGGTTAACACCGGGCAATGACGGCGAGGTGATTCGCCTTACCCTGCCGGAGCTGACCGAGGACCGCCGTAAAGAATTTGTCCGTCAGGTGAAACAAATCGGTGAGAAAGCACGTGTCGCTTTACGCAATGTGCGCCGCGATGCCAACGATAACGTGAAGAAACAGGTCAAAGATGACAGCCTTTCCGAGGATGAGAGCAAACGCCAGCAGGAGAAAATCCAGCATGTGACAGATCAGTATATTGCTGAGGTTGAGCAGGTTCTGGAACACAAAGAGCGGGACATCCTTACAGTCTGATGTCGGCAAAAAGCGCGCTGCCGCGCCACGTGGCTGTCGTTATGGATGGTAACGGGCGCTGGGCAAAACAACGCAGCTTGCCACGCCTTGAAGGACACCGGCGCGGTGCGGCAAAAGCCAGACAAATCGTCGAATGGGCTGCTGATTGCGGTATCCGGCAGATTTCTTTATTCGCATTCTCTACAGAAAACTGGTCGCGTCCGAAAATCGAAGTGCGTGGTTTGATGTCGCTGTTGGCGACGTTGCTACCGAGAGAAATCGCCGCGATGCAGCAAAAAGGCGTGCGCGTGCGTGTGCTTGGCGATATTACAGCTTTACCGAAAAAAGCACAAAAAGCTATTGAAAAGGCATGTACCGAAACTGCTGCCAATTCACATATCGATTTGGTGTTGTGCCTCAATTACGGTGGTCAGCAGGAAGTGATGGCGGGCGCTAAACGCATGTGCCGCTGGGCAGCAGAGCAGGAAGATGTAGCTGCGGCGCTGGACAGCATTGATGTTTCCAGATTCCGGAATTTTTTGTGGTGTGATGATTTGCTGCCGGTTGATTTGCTGATTCGAACGGGCGGCGAGCACCGCATATCCAATTTTTTCTTGTGGGACGCAGCTTATTGCGAGCTGTATTTTTCACATCGTTACTGGCCGGATTTCGAACGCGATGATTTCGAAGCGGCACTGGCTGATTACGCTGGCCGCGAACGGCGCTTCGGTAAAACCAGTGAACAACTTATCAGTGAACAGAGCGGAGAGAAATGCAGTGATTCTTTTGCAGTTCGTGGAGACGATGCATTGTGAGTGAGCTTTCCAAGCGCATTCTGACGGCTTCCATTCTGGCTCCGCTGGCAATCTGGTGGCTGCTGTTTTCCGTTCCCCCGTGGTTTGAACTGTTGCTCGGGCTGCTGGCTGTTGCAGCGTTGTTTGAATTGGTGGTGATGCTGCAATTACCGTTACGCAGGGCGCTGGTTTTCAGTGGTAGCGCGGCCTTTGCTCTGGTGCTGCTTAGCGGCCAGGTGGCATCTGCGATTATGCTGATTGGTGTTGTCTGGATGGCGATTTTAGCACTGTCCGCACGTTCGATGGAGGCGGATGCTGTTCGTCGGCAAGTTCTGCACATGGGACTGGCATACTGGTTTCAGGTGTGGCTGCTATTGTTCGTTTGGGTGTTAATGCATGTCAATCAACAGCCGCACGGTGCGGTTTTTGTTTTTGCTGCGTTTGTCGGAGTTTGGGCTGCAGATATTGGCGCTTATTTTTTCGGCAGAGCGTTTGGCAAGCATAAATTATGTGCGGCTATCAGCCCGGGAAAAAGTGTTGAAGGTGCGTTGGCCGGTAGTATTTGCGGTATGGCTGCTGCGTGCTCAATTTGGGTAATTTATGCAGAAATACCGCTTGTGGAAGCTTTAGTGATTGGATTGGCGCTGGTGGTAACGGCAATTCTGGGCGATTTGGCCGAATCGGCAATCAAACGCGCAGTTGGTGTGAAAGACAGTGGCCGAATGCTGCCCGGTCACGGCGGTTTGCTTGATCGTATTGATGCGTTGTTACCCGCTGTAGCGGTGGCCGGTATTTTGAAAATGGGAATCGGGCTGAATCTCGGATTAGGTGCGGTTTTATGAAGCGCATCACGATACTTGGCGCAACCGGTTCTATCGGGGGTAGCACTGCGGATGTGTTGTTGCGGCATGCCGATGCGTTTCAAGTGCATGCGCTGGTCGGGCATCGAAATCACGTGCGCATGCTGGAAATGGCGCACGCGCTGCAACCTGAACGGGTGGTGATGACCGATAGCGATGCGGCAGCAGCGCTTAAAGGGCATCTTCCGCAAGGCGTGAAACTCGGCGATAGCATGGATGATGCGCTTGCTGCGGCCACCGATAGTTCCGTTGATATTGTGTTGGCGGCGATGGTGGGCGCGGTTGGTTTGCCGGCTGCACTGGCTGCCGTAAATGCCGGAAAACGCGTGGCACTGGCCAATAAAGAGTGTCTGGTTACTGCGGGCAGGTTGTTTATGCAGGCGGCAAAGAAAAGTGGCGCACAGGTGATTCCGGTGGATTCGGAGCATGCAGCGGTGCATCAATGCCTTGCCGGTCACGATAGCGGCTCAATTCGGCAGGTGATTCTGACGGCTTCCGGCGGCCCGTTTCGTGATCGTGACCCGGCTACGATGGAAGATATTACGCCTGAGGAAGCCGTTGCGCATCCGAATTGGGATATGGGGGCAAAAATCAGCGTCGATTCGGCGACGATGATGAATAAGGCGCTGGAACTTATCGAAGCACGCTGGTTATTCGACCTCGAACCAGAAAAGTTGTCGGCGATTATCCATCCGCAAAGTATCATGCATTCAATGGTTGAATACACCGATGGATCGGTTGTCGCACAACTGGCCGAGCCGGATATGCGCGGCCCGATTGCTTATGCGTTGCAAATGCATCCCCGGCTTGCCAGTGGTATTCCGTTTCTGAATCTGGCTGCACATGGCCAGCTGACATTTCAGTCCGTCGATGTGGCCCGGTTTCCGGCGATGCGATTGGTTGCGGCGGTCTTGCAAGGCGGTGATTCATTGGCGATTGCGCTTAATGCAGCCAATGAAACTGCCAATCAGGCATTCCGCGAGCGGCGACTTGGTTTTATGGATATCGTTCGCGTTGTCGAGAGGGTGCTTGAAAGCAGCGAAGATGTTTCCGTTCAGTCGTTGGATGAGGTATGGTCCCGCGACCGCGAAAGTCGGTCGTTAGCAAAATCGTTTATCCAGACATTCGGAGGATAGTTTGATCGAAACCTTGCATACTGTGGCAGCGTTTGTCATTGCCATTGCACTGCTGATTGCGGTGCACGAATTCGGACATTTCATCGTCGCCCGCAAACTTGGCGTCAAGGTGGAAAAATTCTCTATCGGCTTCGGTCCGGCACTGTTTTCCTGGCGCAGCCGGGATATGGAAGTGCTGTATGTAATTGCTGCGATTCCCCTAGGCGGTTATGTCAAAATGCTCGGTGAAAATCCGGATGAGCAGGAAGATGAAGCCAAAGTGGAGTTGAGCGAAGCGGACAAGTTGCGTGCGTTTGACGTGCAAGCGATATGGAAGCGGGCGTGTATTGCCGTTGCCGGTCCGCTGTTTAATTTTCTGTTTGCGATTGCCGCTTACATGATTGTCGGTTGGGGTGGGCAATCGGTATTGCCACCGGTTATCGGACAGATTGCACCGGCATCGGTTGCCGAGCGCGCCGGGCTTGTTGAAGGCGAACGCATTCTTTCGGTGGATGGCAGCGCTGTGCATTCGTGGCAGCAGGTTGAGGAAGCAGCGAAGGCGAATGCCGGGCACAGCATGCTTTTAAGCGTTGGCGGTAACGATAGCGCGCGACAGGTGAAGCTGATGGTTCCGCAACCGAAACGCGACCCCCTGCTGGTGAATGTTTCTTCCGAATTTATCGGCATGGGGCCGGGAACGCGGGTGATGGTGGCTGAAGCCATGAAGGATTCTCCTGCGGACAGAGGCGGGCTGAAGGCCGGAGACCTGATTGTTAGCGTAGAAGGTGAGCCGATTGCTGGTATTTCAAAGTTTATTGAAAGAATCCGTTCCTATGCCGGGCAGAAAGTGCATGTTGGTGTGTTGCGTGATGATGTTCGGGTGAATCTTGTGCTTGCGCCGCAGACGGACAGCAAAGGTTTCGGGCGCATCGGTGCTAAAATGACCACCAAAACAATGATTTCGCCGGAAATTTATCATATGGGGCTTGTTGAAGGCTTTGCTTATGGTTTTACGCGTACCTGGCAAATGACCAGTATGACCTTCTCGGTGCTTGGCAAAATGATTACGGCATCGATTTCTCCGAAGAATCTCGGTGGGCCAATCGCGATTGCCCAGATTGCCGGTAAGACGGCTGAATTGGGATTGATTGCGTTCATTTCTTTTCTGGCGCTGATTTCAGTTAATCTCGGGGTTTTGAATTTGTTGCCGGTTCCTGTGCTGGATGGCGGCCATCTGGTTTATTTGAGTATTGAAAAACTGTTCGGCAAGCCGTTGTCTCCACGTATGATGGAGCGCACCCAGATGGTCGGTATTATTTTGATTGCGGCATTGATGATATTTGCTTTTTATAATGACATTGCCCGCTGGATGCAGGGCTAGTTACCGTGCTCCTCGTTTCGAGTCGTTTTATGCGTAATTTTATGTTTGCGATGTTGCTGGCTATGCTTGGTGCATGGCCTGTTTATGCCGAAACCGCGTTGAATGGACCTGTATCCGATAATATTGTTTCCATTGCTGTGGTGGGCAACAAGGCTGTGGAAACCGGTGCGATTCTTGAGCGCATGCATACCCGGATAGGTGAAAAAATAAACCGGAAACGTATCAGCCGGGATGTTCGTCGCCTATATGCGACTGGTTTTTTTAAAGATATCAGGGTGCTTGGGGTGGTTAAAGCTGATGGCCGACATCTAACGGTTAAGGTTGTCGAGAATCCGGTCATTGCTTCGCTGAAATATGTCGGCTTGAATGAAGTGGCGGAAAAAGATCTGAAGAAGAAAATGAAGCTAAAGGTCGGGCATGTTTTCAACGCCCCCGAGCTTAAAAAAGACATCACGACGATTCGTAAGGGTTATTTGAAGAAAGGTTATTATCAGGTGGATGTGCGCCCTGTTCGCAAGGTGCGTAAGGATGGGCGTATTAATTTAACCTTTAAAATTGATGAGGGGGCAGTCACGCGCATTAAGCGCATTCGTTTCATTGGCAATAAGGCATTTTCCGATGCGGAGTTGTCGAATGTGATTGCATCTAAAACAGGTGGGATCAGTGCGTTGTTCAAGGATAGAGATATTTTTGACCGCAAACGACTTGATGTGGACAGGCAGCTATTGTTGCAAAATTATATGAACAAGGGTTATCTGGATGCTAAAGTCGAGTCTACCTTGCTTTCCCTCTCTCCAGATAAAGACTGGTTTTACGTGACATTTTCGGTGTTGGAAGGACCGAAATATCAAATCGCATCCATTAAACTGCAAGGTGACTTGGTTCCGGATAAGGAGACTTTAAGAAAGCTGCTGGAATTGAAAGCAGGCGACACCTATTCGCTCGAAAAAATGCGCACAAGTATTGAAGCAATTACTGTGCGAGTAGGTGATGACGGTTATGCTTTTGCTACGGTAACGCCGTTATTTCAGCGACACCCGGAGTTGAAAAAAGTAGATGTTACCCTTGATATTGAGAAGGGGGCCGAGGTTTACGTTGAGCGTATCGAAATTAGCGGCAATGACCAGACCGAGGATAATGTGATACGCCGTGAGATACGTCAGATGGAGGGGGCGCGTTTTTCCAGCGGTAAACTCGAAATTAGTAAAAAACGAGTGAAAAAACTCGGCTATTTTGAAGATGTGCGGGTTTCCATGCCGCGCGGAAGCAGTCCGGATAAGGTTGATTTGAAGGTGAAACTGGATGAGAAATCGACAGGCTCGTTTAGATTCGGTGTTGGATTTTCGCAGCTTGAGAAGGTGTTTATACGCAGCACCATCCAACAAAACAATTTACTTGGTAAGGGGTTAGCCACTCAACTTAGCGGGGATCTCGGCACTAAAACGCAAAATATTAATGCAAGCATTACCGATCCGTATTTTATTGGTGAAAATATAAGCTCCAGCCTGAATATATTTAAGCGCCAGACTCGCTTGCAAAGCTTGACGTCATTTAAAGAAAATAGTTTTGGTGGCGGTTTTAGTTTCGGTGTACCGATTACCGAATATTTAACTTACGGTATTGGCTATCAATATTCCGAAACCAATCTTTTTGGTTTGCCGACAACAGCATCGTTTTTTCTTCGTTCGCAGGAAGGAAGACAGACGATTGGAGAATTCACCCAGAGTTTGAGTTTGGATACGACCGACAATTATATTGCAGCTACTTCAGGGTCGAAGTTATTTGTAAATTTTGGTATTGCCGGTGCGGGTGGCGTAAGTCGTTTTATTACCTCGTTAGCCTCGGCACGCACATATTGGGAAATTGCTGACGGGGTTGTGTTTAACCCATCGATCGATATTAGATATATTCGTGGTTATAATGCTCGGACAGTGCCGATTTATCGTTTGTATAGTTTAGGTGGTATTGGAACGGTACGCGGATTTGATACGGTTGGTATCACTATACGTGACCCGGTAACTAACGAAATAATAGGTGGTAACAAATCGGCGACGGCCAACATGAACCTGTTTTTCCCTCTGCCTTATATGCAGACATCGGGTATCAGAGGCGTTACCTTTGTGGATATAGGCGATGTTGCTGATTTCAACCAGACGCTAAGCTTTTCTAAATCGCGAGTTTCGGCAGGGCTTGGCATAGAATGGATTTCCCCTATCGGCCCGCTCGGGTTAACATGGGCCTTTGTGCTTCGGGATCAACCGGGCGACATCCGCAAGAAGTTTGAATTTGCTTTGGGATCAAGGTTTTAATTTAATAGCTTTAATAAAAAAGGACGGGCTCATGATGAATTTTCGTATTTTTGTATTTGCAACGCTGGCTATCGGAATACTTTCCTCAGGCAATGCAGTCGCAGCTGAATTGAAAGTGGTTTTTGTCGATGTCAAAAGTGCTATCGAAAACACGCAGCAATATCGAAATGGTTTGCAACATTTAGAAAAAATAAAAAACATCAAGCAGAAAGAACTTGAAAAGTTGCGCGATAATATCAACCAGATGGACAAGGATCTTCTCAACCAATCAATGGCCATGTCGCCTGGAAAGCTTGCCAAAAAGCAGCAGAAAATTAACGATATGAAAAAAGCTTTCCAGCGTAAGCTTCAGGATGCGCAAGAAGCGATGACCATGGAGCGGAACCGTTTGCTACAAGGCATTAATATGAAATTTAGCAAGAAGATTAAGGCCTTGGGTAAACAGAAGAAATATGACTACATTCTGACCAGACCTTCCGTGCTTTATGTGAACGGAGTCCATGATATTACCGCTGATGTCACCAAGATACTTGATGCAGGAAAATAAGAAGAAGGTATAGAAATAGTAGCATGGGCATACGCCTCAGTGCTGTTGCCGAACTGGTTGACGGTAAACTTCACCACGCTGATTCGGATTTGGAAATCACCGGTGTGCAGACGCTGGAGGGCGCGGAGGCAGCTCACGCCTCTTTTCTGACCCATAAGAAATACAGCCACAGCTTCGAGAAATCGAAGGCAGGGGTTGTCCTGATCGACGAGCGTTCATTTCCGGATACTACCCGTCCTGTGATCCGCGTTGCGGAACCATATCTGGCATTTGCGCTGTTGCAGCGTCATTTCTATCCACATAAAAAGACCAGCGGCCAACGGCATCCAAGTGCTGAAATTGCCCCGTCTGCCGTACTTGCTGAGGACGTCGATGTTGGCGCAATGGCTGTAATCGGTGCGCATGCGCGCATTGCTTCCGGAACTTTGATTGGCGCAGGCTGCGTGATCGGTGATGGGGTTGACGTTGGCGAAGGTTGTTTGTTGCATGCTAAGGCCGTCGTTTGCGATGCCTGTGTTTTAGGAGACCGGGTGATCTTGCAATCTGGTGCGGTAATAGGCTCGGATGGTTTCGGTTATGCGTGGAGTGGCCGAGAGCATTTGAAAATTCCACAGATCGGGCGTGTTGTATTACAAAATGATGTGGAAATCGGTGCGAATACCTGTATTGATCGCGGTGCGATTGGCGACACGCTAATCGGCCAAGGTGTGAAATTGGATAATCTGATTCAGATTGCTCACAATGTTCAAATCGGTGCGTTCAGTGTGATGGCCAGTCAGGTGGGTATTTCCGGTTCGACGACTGTGGGCAGCGGTTGTCAGTTCGGCGGGCAGGTAGGTACTGCCGGCCATATTCATATTGGTGACGGTTGTAAAATTGCCGCTAAAAGTGGCGTGCCGAACGATCTGGATGCTGGTGGTACTTATGCTGGAATTCCGGTGATGCCGCATCGTGTTTGGTTGAAGCTGGCTGCTATATTGCCGCGCCTACCGGGCTTGTGGAAACGTCTTTCCGCGCTGGGCATGAAATAATCGAACAACTTAGGAGCTGAATGTGGCCGAATTAAATATCGACGAGATTATGAATATTCTTCCGCACCGTTACCCCTTTTTGCTGGTTGATCGGGTGCTTGGTTTTGAAGTGGAGAAATCTATTCAGGCGATTAAGAATGTGAGTTTTAACGAACCTCAGTTTACAGGGCATTTCCCGGATCACCCCATTATGCCGGGTGTGATGATGGTGGAGGCAATGGCGCAGGTTGGCGGAATTCTGGCTTTTCAGTCGGTTCCCAGTGATGAGGACTATCTGGTTTATTTTACCGGTATCGACAAAGTGCGTTTTCGGCGACCGGTGCGTCCCGGTGATCAGGTTGTTTTTGATCTTACCGTGTTACGTCGTCGCGGTTTGCTGTGGAAATTTCACGGTGTGGCGCGGGTTGACGGCCAGCTGGTTTGCGAAGGCGATTTGATGGCGACGATGATGCCAACAACGGAAGTATGACGATGATTCATCCGACGGCGATTGTTGCTGAAGGCGCAAATATAGCGGCCAATGTGAAAATTGGCCCGTATTGCACCGTTGGCGGGCATGTAAGTATAGGTGAAGGAACGGAACTTATTTCGCATGTTGTGGTTTCCGGATATACGAAAATAGGAAAAAACAACCGGATATTCCCATTTTCTGCCATTGGTATGGAGCCGCAGGATTTGAAATATCACGGTGAATCTTCGACGGTTATTATCGGCGATAACAACACCATTCGCGAAAATGTAACCATCAATAGCGGCACCGAAGGCGGCGGCATGGAAACGCGCATTGGCAACAGCAATATGCTGATGGCCTACGTGCACATTGCCCATGATTGCAAACTTGGCGATGAACTTATTCTGGCTAATTGTGTAACCCTGGCCGGGCATATTGAGCTTCAGGATGGTGCGATTATTGGTGGGCTGTCCGCTATTCACCAGTTTGTGCGTATCGGTCGTTATGCGATGGTTGGCGGCATGAGCGGGATTACCAAAGATGTTCCTCCGTTTTGCCTGACTGCCGGAGGTTATCGTCCGGGGCTGGCCGGACTGAATATTATCGGACTGAAGCGGCATGGTTTTTCACTTGACGATATTGGCCAGCTTAAGAAGGCATACCGCAGTTTATTGCAGGGGCCGGGCTTGCTCGCCAACAAGATTGCTCAAGTTGAGTCTGAATCAAGCGAGCATGATCAGGTTAACGAGTTATTGGATTTTGTGCGCACTGCCAAACGGGGATTGACGACACACCGGCGCGATGGCGACGGAGAATAACAAGCTGCCGAATAACAAGCTGCCGGACAGCATCGGCCTGATGGCCGGTTATGGCGCGTTTCCGCTTGAACTGGCTAAATCACTGCAATCCCGTGGCGTTGCCGTGCATACCGTAGCCGCGCGCGAGGAAACATCTCCCGAAATCGAACAATATTCCGCATCCGTTTGCTGGTTACACGTCGGTCAATTGGGCGGCATGATTAAGACTTTCAAGAAAGCGGGTGTCAAATCCATGTTGTTTGCCGGTAAGGTGCAGAAGCTACATCTTTTTCGCAATTTCCGGCCTGATTTAACAGCCATCAAAACGCTCGCCCTGCTAGCAGATCATCGTGACGACACGATTATGAACGCGATTGCTGACGAGGTTGCTAAAGCCGGAATTATTGTTCGCTCTCAAGTTGAATTTTCGGGTGATATGCTGGCTGCTGAAGGACATTTGTTCGGTCCGAAGCCTTCTGCAAAAATGCTCAAGGATATTGCTTTCGGTTACCGTCAGGCTGCTGGCATTGCGGCGTTGGATATTGGCCAAACAGTGGTCGTGCGTCATGGTGCAGTATTGGCTGTGGAGGCGATTGAGGGTACGGATGAAGCCATCAAACGAGGCGGCGAGCTTGGTAATGGAAAATCCATCGTCGTAAAGGTTGCTAAACCGCAACAGGATTTGCGTTTCGACGTGCCGGCCTTCGGTGCGGACACGCTTGAAACCATGCATGCCCACGGTTGTGTGGTGCTGGCTGTACAGGCGGGTATTACCTTGATGATTGAGAAGCAGCGCATTGTCGAACTGGCAAATCAATACGGTATCTCTGTTTATGGATATCGGCCTGATTGATTTGTTGCGATTGAGATAGTTCATTGTCCCGTGGCAAGCGAAAAATTCTGATTTCAGCTGGTGAGGCTTCCGGCGATATGCATGCCGCAGCCGTTGTTCGCCAACTTCGTAACATTTATCCCGAAGCAGATATTCATGGCATCGCAGGACCGGCTATGCAGCAGGCCGGTTGCGGTATGCTGGTTGATATGCACGAACTCAATGTTATGGGTGTTATCGATGTGCTCAAATCGCTGCCGCGCATCAGGCGAGTACGCCGGCAAATTCTTGATTGGGCGGAAAAAGAACGTCCTGATGTCGCTATTCTGGTCGATTTTCCCGGTTTTCATATCAATATTGGCAGAAAATTAAGGCGGATGGGTGTTCCTGTTGTGCAGTATATTGCGCCGAAATTATGGGCATGGGGCGCATGGCGGGCAGGAAAATTACGTGATTCTCAGGATGTACTGGCCA
The DNA here is from genome assembly GCA_003233235.1 of Zetaproteobacteria bacterium. Lineage (GTDB taxonomy): Bacteria > Pseudomonadota > Zetaproteobacteria > Mariprofundales > Mariprofundaceae > UBA1543. Next base: position 9,835 of record QILF01000056.1, on the reverse strand, counting down.
GCATCCTGCCTTTTGAACCCGACTGGTTTGCTCAGCATGGTATTACGGCCAATTATGTCGGCAATCCAAGTGCTGTGGCATGTTCGGCGGGTTGGCCTCGGAAAGTATTTATGCAGCAGTCCGGCTTGGCTGAATCTGAACAGGTGCTGGCGATACTTCCGGGTAGCCGCCCTTCGGAAATAGCGCATCATTTGCCATTGCTGACGGCTGTCTGGCAACAGATGCACAGCTTGAAACCTGCCTTGCAGGCGGTTGTTCCGGTCGCATCGGGTGTGGATGAGGCATTGTTTGAACCGTTGACACGTGCGGGTGTTCGCCTGATTCCCCGCATGCAGGATGATTTTCGTTTGTATGCCGACGCTGCGGTTGCTGTTTCCGGTACGGCGACGCTGGAATTGGCGCTATGGAATGTGCCAACGGTGCTGGTGTATCGCACGGCGGCATTTACCGTGTTTATGGCCAAGCGGGTGGTGCGTGTGCCGTTTATCGGTTTGGCCAATATTCTGCTCGATAAAAGTGCCATGCCGGAACTGATTCAGGATGCGGCTAACAAAGCGAATATTGTCGCTGAGCTATTAAAATTGCTTGATGATGAGGAGATAGCTACAGCGCAGCGACAGCAATTTTCCCACCTGCGTGAATTATTGGCTGACAACAATCCGGCGGCAAAAGTAGCACGGATAGCAATCGGGCTTCTACGGGATAGGACACTAGGCTTTTCTTCTTCGTTTGGCGAAAAAATCAGTTAATAAAGCGCCGCAATTTTTACCCAGAACACCGGACGTGATTTGCACCTGATGGTTGAGTCTTTTATCGCTCAATAATTGATAAAGCGATTCAACCGCGCCTGTTTTCGCATCACTGGCCCCGAAAACAACACGTGCAATACGTGCGTGTACCATCGCTCCGGCACACATGCAGCACGGTTCAAGCGTTACGTATAATGTGCTGCCGGGCAGACGGTAGTTATCGGTTGCGCTACATGCGGCACGAATGGCGCGCATTTCAGCGTGTGCGGAAGCATCGTTTAGCGAGATGGGTGCATTGTGGGCCGTGTGCAGGGAGCCATCGCTGAGCAGCACGGCTGCACCTACCGGTACTTCTCCATTTTTTTCTGCAATAACAGCCTGTTGCAAGGCTATTTTCATGTAATATATATCATCTTTTTCGTTTGCCATTAGCTTTTCATGCGTGGATCAATGGCATCGCGCAGGCCCTCGCCGAGCAGATTGTAACCGAGCACGGTGATGAGAATCGCCAGCCCCGGATAAAGCGAAAGCCACCATGCAATTTGGATATTGTCTTTGCCTTCGGTGAGGATATTTCCCCATGATGCGTCCGGGGGTTGCACACCGAGACCGAGAAAAGACAGACCGGACTCAATCAGCACCGCTCCGGCTATGCCCAGTACTGCCGAAACCAGTATCGGACCCATGGCGTTGGGTAGCAGGTAGCGCCAGATGAGACGGGTGGATGAAACACCGAGGCTTTTGGCTGCCAACACAAATTCACGCGAGCGCAGCGATAATAATTCGGCTCGCACCAAGCGCGCCACACCCATCCATGACGTTAAACCAATCACAATCATAATATTCCAGATGGAGGGTTCGAGAAAAGCGATAACAGCTAAAATCAGGAAAAAAGTAGGGAAACACAGCACCATATCGGTGGCACGCATGATGATGGCATCGGCGCGTCCGCCTGCATAACCGGAAATTGAGCCGAGAATAACGCCGATAGCGATGGCAATCCCGACAGCAACAAAACCGACGGCCAGTGAGACACGTGCGCCGAACAGCATGCGTGAAAACACATCACGCCCCAACGTGTCGGTTCCGCACCAGTGCGCGAAAGACGGCGGTAGCAGAATATCCCGTACTGCAATGCTGTTCGGATCGTAGGGTGCAATCCACGGAGCGAGTATAGCGATAACGGCGACCAGTCCGACAATGATGGCGCCGGTAAGCATAAGTGGTGATTTCATTGGTCCTTCCCGTGTCGGATACGCGGATCGGCCCATGCATAAGCGACATCGGCGAGCAGGTTGCCAAGCAATGTCAGTACCGCGCCAATCACCGTAATACCCATGACCAGCGGGTAATCGCGTGCCAACACCGCGCCGTAAAACAGCAAGCCCATACCGGGAATAGAGAACAACTGTTCGACAATCACCGAGCCGCCGATGAGTCCGGGAACGGATAGGCCGAGCAGGGTAATAATTGGCAACAGGGCATTTTTCAGCGCATGGCGGTAGCGAATGGTCCCTTCTGGAACGCCCATGGCACGTGCAGTGGTGATATAATCGGCGCGGATCACCTCCAGCATGCCGGAACGCATAAAGCGGCTCATGCCGGCCAGTCCGCCAATAGCGGAAACGAACACCGGTAATAGCAGGTGTTGTGCTAAATCCCATTGTTGCTGCCAGAATCCCATTTGTTTCCAGTCGTAGTCGTGAATACCGGAAATGGGTAGCCACGATAATTGCACGCCGAAGGTCATCATCAGCAGCAAGCCGAGCCAGAAAGAGGGAATGGCAAAGCCGATGAAAACGAAAACCGTCATGCCGCGATCAAACCACGAATCACGGCGTGCGGCGGAAAGTACGCCGATGGGAATAGCCACGGCAAAAATAAAGGCCATGGCCAGCACATTAATCCAAATGGTGATGGGCAGGCGTTCGAGTACTTTGTCCAGCACAGGCCGGTGGTCGGCGGCAAAGGATTGGCCGAAATCAAGGACAGCAAGACGTTGCAACCAGTTCCAATATTGTTCGTAGAGCGGTTTATCCAAGCCGTAGTAAGCACGAAGACGATTAATATCATCGGCGGATACCTTGGGATTGAACTCCTGTCCGATAACCACAGGCTCGCCCGGAGCGATATGCATAATGCCGAAAGAAATAATGGTGATGCCGAGCAGAAGCGGAATCATGCCAGCCAATCGTTTGAACAGGTAACGTTGCATAGCGGGTATCCTAAAAGCCATAGCCGAGGAATGCACTGCCCATGATTCACCTGTTAGCAACAAATAGACCTGTCCGGTTTTAGAGCACATGAGTTGTCCGGTTTGAATTTGTTTCATTTCATAGTCTCTAGGCCGAGGAATGGTAGCTCTGGCTTGCTGACTTCTTTCTTCTGACGGGGAGGAAAGTCAGCCAACTTTCTTGGCCCGTGGAAAACAGCCAGACTGCCGTCGATATAGCAATGAATCCGCACTCTGGTTTTGACATAGTGATTCCGATATTCATCACTGGGTATTTGTAATGCTCTGCCCTTAAAGCTAACGGTATTATCCTTGTTGACAGTGCGCTCAAACTGTTCACATAGGATGTCATCAAGCGAACCGCCGAACCATTTCACAAAGGCCTTGGATTCCATGGTTGGCTGCACGGCAAACTCATGATTGAACGCAGACATATACTTGTCCTGTAAATATGCGTTGGCCGCATCCATATCGGTGATGCCTGCCGCCGCCAGTTCTTTGGGCAGGCGTTCCTGATGGGTGGAAAACATCCGTTCACAACGTCCACGCGCTTCCGGTGAATAGGCAGGAATCATCTCGATGCCTAGGTGCTTCATAGCACGGCCAAACTGCGTCAGGTTCTCTTTGTCCACTTTACCGCCTGCTTCCGGCGTATACCAGTAGTGGCTGCCACGGTCGCTGTAGAAGCTGGATGGCAGACCATGCGCTTCAATGACATCACGCATGCCTCTAAAACTGGATGCAGTGCCTTCCTCATCCACAAAGAACATTGAATAATGCGTTGATGTGGCATCATCCAAAGTGATGATTAAGTCCCATCGTACACCCGGAATCCATTCATGATCAGAACCATCCTGATGCATCATCATGCCTTCCATCGGTGCGCGTTCACGCTTCTTGCGATGCTTGCCTTTACCCTTGGCCCTTTTGACCAGCTTGGCTTTCTGTAGCTCATTCTTGACCCAAGTATAGCTGCGTCCTCCTTCATGTTCTCGAATGTAAAAGCTGTAGAAGTGCTTGACGTTCCAGCCGTTGTAGCGATTACTGTAAAGATCAGTAAGTTTAAGCACCTCATCCACCGGGGCACAGCGGTGGGATGCCTGCATCAACCGCTTGTCCAGTAACCCAGCCTCGCCTTCCTTATGATAACGCTCAACATACCGGCGGAAATTACGTTCACCCATGCCAAGCAGTCGGCCTGCTTCTTCTTGTGTCATATAGCTTCTTTTCCAGCCATTGTATGCCTCATAAAATCTCATAATCCTAATCTCCTGTAACACTGTTGTTCGTCTCATCTCTGATTACCTCAACGGCAATCTTCAACCCGGACAACTTATGTGCTACTGATGCGGACAGGTTATGTGTTACTGACACTGCCCATGATTCACCTTGACAAAGATAGGCCGGAAGATGCATGTTTGTTGTATCAACGGTGCAGGTAGGGGATTTGTGATGAAAAAAATCATAGTTGTCGGGACATTTGTGGTATTGCTGGGAGCTGCAGTTCCAAATGGTTCGCTCGCCGAAATTTCCTATCCATTGGTTAGTGCTGCTGAAAGCGGTGGTAGCATGAAGAAGGTTCACCTCATTCTGCAAAAACTACAGGATGCTATGGCCAGCATGAAGGATTTCGATGAGCTGGAAGCCGTCGGTATGCCGAAGAAGAGTGTGAATCGCATGCGCCGTGCCATGCAAGCCAAAATTAACCAGATGATGGAAGAAGTTATTATCGATATTCACCGGTTGTAGAGCAGCATCAGCCTCGAAAGCATATTCTTGGTGAATTGAAAAAAACATAAAGGGAGAGGTAAGATGATATTGCATAAAACATGGATTGGCTTTGTTGCCATAATGATTGGAATGCTGCTACCGCCATCTGCGGCAACGGCTGGCGAAGCGAGACATGTAAATTTTGCCGCCTTTGAGAAGCAAAAAGCCGATTTTGAATATGAAGCTATTGTACTTGGCAAATTCAGTGATTTTATCAGTGCTATGGAGGGTTCTCAGATACTGATTCTTTCGCATACGGCGGATGCCGTGGATGGCGATGTGATTAATATTCAGCAGGATGTGTTGCGTGAAGACAAGGGCAAACTTGGTGATTTCGGTATTAACTGCCAGCTGAGTTTTGTTGATGAAAGTACGGCGGACACAACCTCCTATGCCATTGGTGGACTTTGCAGGATTATTCAGATCGGTCATGGTAAGAATCTTAAACTGACAGCCATTATTCCTGCCGCCAGTCTGCCGGATACAGCGCAGGGGATTGATGCCTGGGTTGAGCTTTATGAGGATGAAAAAACAGGTATCGCTTTTTATGCAAATGTGGGGACGGATTAATCCGGCAATTATCGTGACCGGGAAGAATAGTGATTAATCCTTTATTTCACTGAAAATTTCCACCCGTCTCGGACTTGCCAGCCGGGTAAACCAGCTTTGTGTAGCGGCGCGTTTTTCAATCTCGGCCATGATTGTTTTTCCCGCCCCCGAATAGATTTCCATAAAGGTGGTTTTGTCACCTTCGTTGCGCACCAGAAGTCGACCTTCAAGCCCCATGTCTCTGGATATTTTTTGCACCCAGCGGGAAAGCTGGGCTGATAGCTGTACATCGGCGTGATACCAGATAAAAGCTGATGGGAGGCCATTTTCAGATAATGGTTTAGACATGACACGCTTCGATAACGCGGATTTCCGTACCGTTTTCCAGTTTTAACGGTGTATCGCTTTCAACTGTTTCAATGGGCAAAAGCGCGATGCCGAAAAAATGACCTTCGTGGTCACAGGCCAATGCGCGCAATGTACCGAGCGGAGTCGTGCTGATGACAGGGCAGGGGATTTCCGGCTGCTGATTTTCTCCGCTATCATTCTTCTTGAGTCCCGGAATCTGCACACGATATAGTTTTTTCCGGATGCCGCCGCGCCAGTGCATGCGGCTGGTCACTTCCTGACCGACGTAGCAGCCTTTATCGAAAGAAACGCCATCAAATTCGATGAGATTGGCATTCAGCGGGTATATAGAAGCATCCCATTCGCAAGCGAAACGCGGCAGGCCGCCGATGATGCGCAGTGCTTCCAGTTCGCAAGCTTCTGGCACATTTTTCCGCGCAAATAACGTGGCATCAGCGACTAGCCAGTAGGTTCTAGGTTTGACGTGCATAAGCACGCTCAGATATTCTTTTTGTGGGTGACGGCTGCTGGAAAGCCAGGTGTTTTCCGGTAGCGTTAAATCCATTTCATCCAGAAAAGCACCTGCTGTTGCACCCTGTACAGAGTAAAGTGCCAGCGAATCAACAATGCCGATACGTAATGTATAGCCGAGAGCAAAACGACGCAGCCGGGCAACGACTTCTTCGCCAGTTGTGGAAGGTGTAAGGATCACCAGTTCATCTTGATAGCCTTCCAGAATATACAGTTCGGACACCGCCTTGCCTTGTGGTGTCAGCAGGCAGGCATGAATACCCTGATGTGCAGAAAGGCGCTTCATATCCTGTGTGATTTGGCCTTGCAGGTATTCCCGCAGGTCTTTTCCGGATGCTTTTAGTACCACCCAGTGTGATTCACGGCAGATTATATGCCCATGTTGCAGTTTATCGGCAGTTTGTGCGGATAAGCGCGGAATGGAATATTGCTGATCGTCCATGCAGGCAAACCTATACCCGAGTGGTCTGCTCGGATATAGTTGCCGTCCAAAAAATTGGCCGCAAATCTTGCGCCGGAGGCTTCATGAGTACGCGACAGTCAGATACATTTTCAACAACCTGGGATCACGCTTCAGAGGCACGCCGTCCGTTGCCCAATTCCGCCAAGGTGTATATTGAAGGTTCGCGTCCGGATATTCGTGTGCCGATGCGTGAAATCAGTCTGTCTGAGACGGATGCTTCTTTTGGTGCGGAAGAAAATCCGCCGGTACTGGTCTACGATACAACCGGCCCGTACACCGACCCGGATGTGGACATTGATTTGCAGAAGGGGCTTGCTCAATTGCGCGCGGCATGGATTGCCGAGCGGAACGATACCGAGGAACTGGATGATTTAAGCTCGGATTACGGGCGTATTCGCCGTGATGATACAGAATTGCAGTATCTTCGTTTTACACACCGGCGCAAACCGCGTCGTGCGCAGGCCGGAAAAAATGTTTCGCAGATGTTTTATGCCCGTGCAGGTATTGTGACACCTGAAATGGAATTCGTGGCTATTCGTGAAAACCAGCGCCGTGAGCATTTGCGCGAGATTACCCGTCAGCATCCGGGGCAGAGTTTCGGTGCGGCTATTCCGCCGGTAATCACCCCTGAATTTGTACGCGATGAAGTAGCTAAGGGGCGTGCCATTATTCCCGCCAATATCAATCATCCCGAACTGGAACCAGTGATTATCGGGCGCAATTTTCTGGTTAAAATAAACGGCAATATCGGCAATTCGGCACTTTCTTCTTCGATTGAGGAAGAGGTTGAGAAGATGACCTGGGCGACGCGCTGGGGCGCGGATACAATCATGGATTTGTCCACCGGCAAGAACATCCACGAAACGCGCGAATGGATTGTGCGTAATTCGGCTGTGCCGATTGGTACGGTGCCGATTTATCAGGCGTTGGAGAAGGTCAACGGCGTTGCCGAGGATTTAACGTGGGAGATGTTCCGCGATACCCTGATTGAACAGGCCGAACAGGGTGTGGATTATTTCACCATTCATGCCGGTGTGCTGCTGCGTTATGTGCCGCTGACGGCCACGCGACTGGCCGGGATTGTCTCGCGCGGCGGAGCGATTATGGCCAAATGGTGTCTGGCGCATCATGAAGAGAATTTCCTGTACACACATTTTGAAGATATCTGCGAGATTATGAAGGCGTATGATGTGTCATTCTCGTTGGGCGACGGCTTGCGTCCGGGTGCGATTGCTGATGCGAATGATGAGGCACAGTTTTCCGAGTTGCGCACGCTCGGCGAGTTGACAAAAATCGCATGGCAGCATGATGTTCAAGTGATGATTGAAGGGCCGGGGCATGTGCCGATGCAGATGATCAAGGCCAATATGGAAGAGGAGCTTACGCATTGCAACGAAGCGCCGTTTTATACGCTTGGCCCGCTGACTACCGATATTGCTCCCGGTTATGATCATATCACCAGTGCTATCGGTGCAGCGCAGATTGGTTGGTACGGTTGCGCGATGCTTTGTTATGTGACGCCCAAAGAGCACCTTGGTCTTCCTGATCGGGATGACGTGAAAGCCGGTGTGATTGCATATAAAATTGCTGCCCATGCTGCCGATTTGGCGAAGGGGCATCCCGGTGCGCAGCAACGCGACGATGCGCTGTCCAAAGCACGTTTCGAGTTTCGCTGGGAGGATCAGTTTAACCTGTCGCTTGATCCGGATACGGCACGTTCTTATCACGATGAAACATTGCCCAAAGAGTCTTCTAAAGTGGCGCATTTCTGCTCCATGTGCGGACCGAAATTCTGTTCGATGAAGATTACTCAGGATGTGCGTGATTATGCCAAAGAGCATGGATTGGAAACGCGCGAGGCGCTCAATGCGGGCATGCATGATCAGGCAGAGCAGTTTGTCGAGCAGGGCAGCAAGATTTATCACAAAGCCTGAGCTATAATCAGGGTAGATTCCTAGGAGGTTATGATGCTCAAGGCACGCGATATCATGAATACAAAACCGGCTTACTGCGAGGTGGATACATCTTTATCCGATGTTGCCAGACGTTTTACTGACGAAGGTATCAGCGGATTGTTGGTTGTGAATGAAGATAAACGTCTTCTCGGCGTGATTACCGAAAGCGATTTAATCGATCAGCAGGCGAAACTGCATGTGCCGACGGCCATTGCTGTTTTCGACATGGTTATTCCACTCGGCGAAGGACGTTTTGAACGCGAGTTGGATCGTTTGCAGGCGTTGAGTGCAGGTGATTTGATGCATGGACCGGCAACGACAGTGGCTGGCGATACGCCGCTAAACGATATTGCTGGCGTGATGAACGAGGATGATATTCACTGTCTTCCAGTGGTTGATGGCGACAATATTGAAGGTGTGATTACCCAGCATGAGGTAATTCGCGCGCTTGCTCGCCGTTCACCGAACTAACGCAGAAAATCATGAGAAAACGCCTTAGTAGTGAGGCGGAAATCCTCGAATTTGCAGAACAATTCTCTATTTTACTTAAGCCCGGAGATTGCGTTGCGCTGTCCGGCGATTTGGGTGCTGGCAAAAGCATATTCGCACGCGCTGTGATGCGTGCGCTGGGTGTAACTGATGTTGCGCTGCCTAGCCCGACCTATACCATTATTCAGGAATATCAGGCGCGTGATGTGCGAATTGCACACATGGACTGGTATCGTCTGGAAGGTGCGGAAGAGCTTGAAGCCATCGGTGTGCGCGATTATTTCCAGACACCGTGGATTTGTCTCATCGAATGGCCGCAACGCGCGCCCGGTTTGTTGCCTGCGGCGTCTTTTCATGTGCAACTGGAGTGTGTGGATGGTGATCCGGATGTGCGACTGATTGAAGTTCAATCACCGGGAAGGTGACGTGCAGTAGATGACGGAGGAACGATCCGGTTTAAAGCCCATCAAGTTGATGCTAAATGGATAAGAATCGCTCGCATCACCATTCGCGTACGAATGATGGAAATTGGAGGGGGGATTATCGAGACTTATTGAGAAAACATATGGTAAATCACCAATGAGTCTGTATCTTTTACTTGCTAATGAGGTGCTGGTTAATTCTTGCCAATTCATTGGCTACAGTGAGGTGTGTATTGAGCCACTTGCAAAAGTCTGGGTGGATGAGTTGCAATCCCACTTCGAGTGCGATTTTGAGTTGGAATAAGGTGAATGGTGGTTCCATTTTC